>JACPRI010000249.1 GCA_016190065.1 Verrucomicrobiota bacterium | reverse complement strand
CCGGATGATTTTCCGCATCTCGTCCAAGCCCGATTTCATCAACTCCTTCGTGTCGAACGGCGTGCTGCCGGTGAGCAATTCGTAAAGCAGCACCCCCAGGCTGTAGATGTCCGAGCGCGTGTCGATGTCCAACCCGCTCATCTCCGCTTGCTCCGGACTCATGTAGGCCGGCGTCCCGATGAACTGCTGGAATTGCGTGTAGATCGTCTTGTCGGTCAATTCGCCTTGCGTGGCTTTGGCGATCCCGAAGTCGATCACCTTCGGCACGGGCACGCCGTCGTGCAGCGTGATCAAAATGTTCGAAGGCTTGATGTCCCGATGAATGATGCCCTTCTGATGCGCGTGTTGAATGGCATGGCAAATTTGGATGAACAGCTTGAGGCGCTCTTCGGTGGAGAGATGGTTCTCCTCGCAATATTTGGTAATCGGAATCCCGCGCACCAATTCCATCACGAAGTACGGCCGGCCCGTGTCCGTCGCTCCAGCATCCAGCACCTTGGCGATGTTCGGATGATCCATCAACGCCAGCGCCTGCCGCTCAGCCTCGAAGCGGGCGACCACTTGTTTGGTGTCCATCCCCAGCTTGATGATCTTGAGCGCGACGCGGCGCTTGACCGGTTCGCGTTGCTCGGCCACATAGACCGCGCCGAAACCGCCTTCGCCGAGCTTCTCGAGCAGTTTGTAACGGTCAATGCACGTGCCAGGCGCTTCCGTCACCGGCACAACCATGGTGCGCGCTCCTGCGGGTTCCGAGGGCAGAAAATCACCCGCCTCGAGGTCGGCCTGAAGCAATTCCTCGACGCGCCGGCGCAGCTCCAGATCATTTCCACACGCGCCCGCGAGAAAAGCGGCGCGTTCTTCGGGCTTAAACTTCAGCACCTCGTCAAACAAGGCCTCGGCTTTCTGCGGATTGGCGCTCATAGACCAAATTCAGGTTCCGTTCTTCAGTGGCGTTCTTCGCTGCCCAAAAGGCTCACCTTCGGCGAACATTTTTGATGCGGATCGGGAGCAAGCTGGCCGCGGTGCTTCAGTCCATCTCATCCGTAACAATTCAGTCCTTAACAGAAGGAAACAAAGAAAACGAAGCATGGAAGGCGAAATTGAACTTCAATCAACTCCGCCTTATTCACTGAACCATGGCCGAATCCGGCCGTGCTCAAGACAAATTCTCCTCCCGGCTTTCAGGCCTTTGTTCTCTTCGTTTCCTTCTGTTCAATTTGAATCGTTACGCCTCATCCGCTTCAACTCGGTGAACAGCCAGGCCCGGGCGTAGGCCCAATGCCGTTTGGCCGTGGCTGGAGAAATTCCCAGGGCTTGCGCAGACTCCAGAACCGACAAGCCGCCAAAGTAACGCAGTTTGACCAACTCAGCTTTCTCCGGCGATTCCGCCGCCAGTTTTCCCAACGCTTCATTCACGCACAACAAAAGGTCGTCATCCGTGTTGACGGCGACATCTACCTGGCTGAGGTCGAGCCGTTGGAGGCCGTGGCCGTGGCGCTCGCGCTTCCGTTTGCGGGCTCGGTCGATCAAAATGCGCCGCATGGCCTCCGCCGCCGCCGCGAAGAAATGGCCCCGGCTATTCCATGGCTGAGGCGTGGGGCCGGCAAGCTTCAGCCAAGCCTCGTGGACCAAGGCAGTGGGCTGGAGCGTTTGGCCGGGAGCTTCGTGGGCGAGTTTGTGCGCGGCCAGCTTCCGCAGTTCCTCATAGACCAGCGGCAGCAATTCCTCGGCCCGGGCGGGATCGCCTTTTTCAATGGCGTGGAGGATGCCTGTGACATCGCTCATAAGTCGTGAACCAATGCGTGGACGCTGTGGCTTTCGGCTTGACCGTAGCGGTTTCCTTCGGACAACGCCAGCTCCGATCATTCGTGGCATTCGTGGGAGGGAAACAGCTTGCGCCTCGTTACCTCGGCGGCTACCACCCCTGCTTGCGCATGTAGCCCGTGTCCCACCGGCTGAGCACGACTTTTTGGCGGGTGTAGAAATAAACGCCTTCCATGCCCTGCACGTGCAGGTCGCCGAAGAACGATTCGCCCCAGCCTGCGAACGGCAGGATTGCCATCGGCGCGGGGACCCCCACGTTGATGCCGACCATGCCGCATTGAATGCGGCGGGCGAATTCGCGAGCCGCTCCGCCGCTGCCCGTGAAAATCGTTGCACCATTGCCGTAAGGAAGCTGGTTCAGCCAAGCGAGCGCTTCATCGAGTGATCCGGGCCGCGCCAGTGAAAGCACGGGGCCGAACAGTTCCTGGCGAAACAGCGGACGATCCGGAGTCACGTCGTCGAAGAGCGTGGGACCGACGAAATATCCGCGTTCGGGAACGCCTTGGCGGCCATCGCGGACCAGTTTGGCGCCGGCGGTCTTTTCGCGGTCGATCACGCCGAAGAGCCGGTCGCGCGCCGTGCCATCGATCACCGGTCCCATGCCTGCGTCCGGGTTCCGCGAAGTGTCATCGAGCTTCAGCTTATTCATGGCCGCCAGCGTGCGCTCGCGCGCTTCGTCCGCGGCGGCGCCGATGCCCATCAAGAGCGAACCGGCCATGCAACGTTGGCCGGCGCACCCAAAAGCCGAGCCGATGATGGCGCGCAACGCCGGCTCCCATTCAGCATCCGGCATGACGAGGAGAACGTTTTTCGCGCCGCCCGCCGACTGGACGCGTTTGCCATGCTCCGTGGCCAATTGATAAACCCGGCGCGCCACGCCGGTGGAGCCGACGAAGCTGACGGCGCGGATGTGCGGGTGCCGGCAAATAGCCTCGACAGCTTCCTGACCGCCGTGGACGACGTTGAGCACGCCTTCGGGCAGACCCGCCTCGTGGAAAAGCGCGGCCAGTCGGTTGGCCGTGAGCGGGACTTTTTCGCTCGGCTTGAGGATGAAAGTGTTGCCGCAGGCGATGGCCAGCGGAAACATCCACATGGGCACCATTGCAGGGAAGTTGAACGGCGTGATGCCCGCGCACACCCCGAGCGGTTCTCGCCACGTGAGGCTGTCGAGTTGCTCGGCGATTTCCGGGAGGCTTTCGCCTTTGAGCAAGTGCGGAATGTTGCACGCGAATTCGAGCACCTCCAGACCGCGGGTCACGTCGCCGCGGGCTTCTTCCAGAGTCTTGCCGTTTTCAAGACAGATCAATCGCGCCAGCTCGTCGGCGTGTTCGCGCAGGCGCTGCCGGCAGTCGAACAGGATTTTGGCTCGCCGTGGCGCGGGCGTCGTGGACCACGAAAGAAACGCTTTCTGCGCCGCGGCAACTGCCGCATCAACTTCAGCCGCGCCGCTCATCGGCGTGCGAGCAATGACTTCGCCGGTGGAGGGATTGTGGACCGGGCCGAAGGCGGTGGCTTTGCTGGGCTGGCATTGGCCGCCGATGAACAACGGGATGACTTCGGCAACTTTAATTTGGGTGCTGATGGCCATGCCTTCATGGATACAAGCGGAGGCGACGATAGGAAAGGGCGATTTTGGGCAATCGCGCGAAGCCAACTATGCAGTAGGAATTGGGGAGCACACGCGCCCTCGCGTGTTCTGACCGGGGCCCCCGCCGGTCAGAGCGTTGTAGAAACCAGTCACAGAACGGTGGCTGCTCCGTGCGAATGGTGTGGTCGGCGAGGGCGCCGACCGCGGCACGCGAGGGCGCCGTGCGCTCCCCATTGCTACTGCACGGCTAAGGCGACAGGGCCGCCTGGAGCATGGCTTTGGTGTAAGCGACGTTGTAGATTTCGCCCACCAGGCCGCCGCCGCCCGGATAGGAGTTCCGTATGCCACGCTCGCGATCGATATCAAGCGCGCGGGGATGTTCGGGATAAAGTCCGCGCGAATACTTTTGCCGCACCAATTCCTTCATCACCGCGAACATATCGACCTGCCCCTCATCCAAGAAGACTTCCGTGTAGTCCACGTACGGTTTGCGGACGACGACGTTGCGGAAGTGGACGTGGTTGATGACGTCGCGTTCGCCAAGCATGCGGCAGACTTTGACGGGATCCGCGCCGGTTTCGCGCGTGACGCCGCAGTCGAACGTCATGCCGTTGTACGGGCTTTTCACAAGGTCCAGGTATTCGATCCATTGTTCGACCGTCGCCATGAGTTGCTCGGAGCCGCGGCTCATGGGCACGGGCGGATCGTTGGGGTGCAGCGCGAACCGGACGTTGGCTTTCTCCGCTTCAGGGATGATCGCCTTGAGAAAGTATTCGGCCCTTTTCAATTGCTCGGCCCGAGTGTGCGTCCCGACTCGTTCGAGCGGCGGCAGATTTTTGGAGAGTTCGTAATCGTAAGCTGTGTAACCTGCGCCGGCGCGGCCGATTTCTTCCTTGTAGCCTTCGGTGAGGCGGTGCGCGTAGAAATTGTACTCGATGACCGGCAAGCCCGCTTTGCCGGCGGCGCGGATGGAGGCGATGATGTTCTCGATCTCGCGGTCACGGTTCGGCCCGCCGTGAATGATGTCGTTCATGCCGCCAATCATCAGGTTGATCACGGTGATGCCGCCGGCCTGGTAGCGATTCATGATCTGGCGAAGGCTGTCCTCGGTCCAAGGCGTTCGCGGTCCGCCCATGAGAACGTAATCCACACCGACTTGTTTCAATTGGCGCAGATGCGCCTCCTCTGAACGGCCGCCGCCCAAGCAGATTCTCGGGGTGCCTGGGCCGAGCTTCGGCGGCCATTCGGTTGCGGAACCGGAAACTTGAGCGGCGACGGCTGCGGGAGAAAGCGCCGCCACCGCCCCAAGCTGAATCATTTCGCGACGAGATAAGCGGGTATTCATAATCCGGACGATAGGCCGACGCGCCGCCGCGACACAAGGGCAAACACGGTCTTAGCGGTTAGTCCTTGTTGGGCAGACATCCTGTCTGCCGGTTTGGGCGGCATCTTGCCGCACAAGCCACGAGGCGAGGACGCCGCGTGAATCGTGCAGGCTGGGAAGCGCGCCCCAGGGGCGTGCGTCAACTACGCCGCGATGACTTTCACGGCACGGTTTTGTTGAGCGCGCTTGCGCTGTGTTTCGTCGAGAATCTTCTTCCGCAAACGCAGATTTTTCGGCGTGGCTTCGACGTATTCATCCGGGCCGATGTATTCGAGGGCGCGCTCGAGGGACAGCTTCAATGGCGGGTTCAACTGGATGCCCTTGCCTTCGCCCTGGCTGCGCATATTGGTCAGTCGTTTGGCCTTGCACGGGT
>JACPRI010000244.1 GCA_016190065.1 Verrucomicrobiota bacterium | reverse complement strand
GATCAAGAAGGACATCCGCGAGATGGTGGTCTTCGCGCCGCAGAACATGCTGAAGGACCCGCCGTTCACGAAGCTGGACCTGCTCTGCTGCCGCAATTTACTGATTTATCTCGATCCGGATCTCCAGAAGAAATTGTTCCCGTTCTTTCATTACACGCTCAAGACGGGCGGGCTGCTGTTCCTGGGTTCTTCCGAGTCTGTGGGCGGCTTTCAGGAATCCTTCGGCACGCTGGACAAGAAATGGAAGATTTACCACCGCAAGGAAACGATCGCCTCCGGGATGGCGCCGCTCGATTTGCCGACCGCTCAACCGATCCGAATTCCGTTGGAACACGAGCACCCCAAGCAGTCCCCGAAAAACCGGGAGGTCTTGCTGCCCGAGCTGGTGGCCAAGGTTCTTTTGGAAAACTATTCGCCTCCTTGCGTGCTGACCAACGAGAAGGGCGATATCCTTTTCATCCATGGCCGCACCGGCAAATACCTCGAACCCGCGGCGGGCCAGGCGAATTTGAACATCATCGACATGGCTCGCGAAGGATTGAAGTTCGAGTTGGCCGCGGCCATCCGCCGCGCCCATAGCCGGGGCAAAGACGTTCGCTATCCCTTTCTCCAAGTGCGCGCCAACGGCGGCAATCTGTTTGTGGACTTGACCGTTCGGAAATTGAAAGGACCCGAAAGGCTCCGAGGCCTGCTGCTGATCGTGTTTGAGGAGACGGACCCGCCTAAACCGGCCGAGGAAGGCAAAAACAAAACCCGCCTGTCCGCCCGGCAGCGGCACCGCCTCGGCGAATTGGAGCAGGAGCTCAGATACACGAAAGAGCATTTGCAGACCACCATCGAGGAACTCGAGACTTCCAATGAAGAGTTGAAATCCACCAACGAAGAGCTGCAGTCCACCAACGAGGAACTGCAAAGCACCAACGAGGAACTCGAAACCTCCAAAGAAGAGCTTCACTCGCTGAATGAGGAACTCGTCACCGTCAACACCGAGCTGCAAACCAAGATCGACCAGTTGACGCAGGCTCGCGACGACCTGAAGAATCTGCTCGACAGCACCAAGATTGCGACCATTTTCCTGGACCGAAATCTCTGTGTGAAGCGATTCACCAGCGAGGCGACCAAGGTCATCAACCTCATCCAGGCCGATATCGGCCGGCCCATCAGCCATATTGTCTCCAATTTGCGGCTCGACTCCCTCGTCAAAGACGTGAAGCAGGTGCTCGATACCCTCGTGTTCCAGGAGTCCAATGTGCGAGCCAAGGACGGCCGCTGGTTTCTCATGCGCATCATGCCCTACCGGGCGGCGGATAATGTCATCGACGGCGTGGTGCTCACCTTCGTGGACATCGACGAACTGCTCTCCAAGAAACAAGCGGAGGAGCGGCCGTCATCGTTGCAACTGGCGGCGGAAACCTTCCGCCGCTTTGCCGAGGCGATCATCCAAACCACCCGCGAACCGATGCTGGTGCTCAATGCCGAGATGCGCATCATCGCCGCCAACCGCTCGTTTCATCAGACCTTCCACACCACGACCAAGGACGCGGAGCAGAAACTCCTCTTCGAGCTGGACCAAGGCGCCTGGAATGTTCCGGAACTGCGCCGGCTCATGGAAGAAATCATCCCCCGCAACAACTCGCTCGAGGATTTCCGAGTGGAGATCGTCTTCTCGAAAAGCGGGACGAGAAAGCTGATCTTGAACGCGCACCGCATTCTTTCCCAAGAATTCGGCATCTCGCTGATCCTCCTCGCGATTGAGGACGCGACCGGGCGCCCGGAATCGTGAACCTGAATCGGTTGTTTTTGGTTTCTAAACCACTAATAGACACTAATGAACCCAGGGTGAAGCGTTACCGCGTAGGCTCTCCAGCGCGTGCGGGGAAACAACCGCGGGCGAGATCGAGAAAGGTCAGCAGCACGGGCGAAACGTTGTTGGCCCTCCACGCGAGGCACAGTTCGATCGTGGGTTTCGGCTTCTGAAACCTGACGAACGCAACGCTCAGTCCCGCCAGATGGGCCAGTGATTCCGGGACGAGTGAGACCCCGTAACCGGCTGCGACCATAGCGAAGAGCGCCTGGATCCCCGTGACCTCATGGGCCACCTTCGGTGTGAATCCCCTCCAATGGAACAATCCGAGAATATGTTCGGTGAAACCGGATCCGATGCCTCGGGAAAAAAGGACCAGCGGCTCACCCTCGAGTTGGTGTAAGCGGATGGGTCCCCGCTCTGCGAGCGGATGGCTCCTTGGCACGACGACCGCCAGGGGCAGCATCAGAATCTGTTCCCGTTTGACTGCGACGGCGTCGAAATAGGGAACAACCAGACCCACATCCACGGTTCCCTTTTGGAGGCCTTCGACGATTCCAAGGGGCATGGTCTCCATGAGGACGACGGTTACTGTGGGACAATGCGCCCTGAAATTCGCCAGCACCGCGGGCGCCGCGGCGTAGATCGCAACCGGTCCGCAAGCTACGACCAGCCGTCCGGCTTCCTTGCTGTCGGCGCGTCGGGCCACCTCCTTTGCCTGTGCTGTTCGATCCAGGATTTGCCGCGCTTCGGCGAGGAAGGCCCGACCGGCTGGGGTCAGTTGCACGGAACGCTTCGTACGCAACAAAAGTGGAACTCCCACTTCGTCCTCCAGCTCGCGGATCTGCGTGCTCAGCGGCGGCTGCGAGATGTGCAGACGCTGGGCGTCCCGGCCAAAGTGCAATTCTTCCGCTACAGCGACGAAATAACGAAGCAGTCTCAGTTCCACGTATTAGACCTACAAGACGGACGCCTTGCATTCAAGTCGGGTATAGTCCTACCGCACCCTAGGAGTAATTCCCCATCAGGTCTGAAATATCCCCAGTGCCTCGGGAGTATTACAGTAATTCCGACGTGGTATTTCCCCCATCATCCGCTTCCTGAAACAATAGGTGCATGATGAATCAACGAGAAGGATGTGCTCTGCGCGGACTGCCTATGCACAAATATGCTCGACAACTGCTGGAGCGCAAAGCCGAAGAGCGCTTACGGCATCTGAAACAGGAAGTGGGTGACTTCAAGAGCAGGTTCGTTCAGACGCCTGGACGACCTCGATACAAATATTACGAGACCCTGAGGGATTTGTCGGCTGAGCTGGCAGTGGTGTCAAAAAGACTGGATGAATTGACGAAGTCCGACGGCACGGAGTGGGATAGTTACTACTCCATGTTTGATGAGGCTTATGATGAAGTCATGGAAAGGTTGGCTCGCACGCGCTTTCTGATCGCTTAGACCAGGATCAGTGCAGCGGCGGTTGCGAGATGTGCAATCGCTGGGCGGCCCGGCCGAAGTGAAGTTCTTCGGCCACGGCAATGAAATACCGCAAATGCCTGAATTCCACGCCGGCACTTCACGGAAGGCTGCGATCCGAGTCAAGTCAGTTCTCTGGTAAGGACGGACTCCGTCCCTGACTTTGTCGATTGTTGCGAGGGGAAATGTCAGGGACGCGTGGAACGACGGTGGAACGCGTCCCTGGTTCATGGGTAGAATTGCTGCCCGTGCTCATACTCCAAAAGTCTTACTGTAGGTCCAACTAAGTATTTCCTCCCCCCAAGTGCATAGAGTACGTGTGGGACGAGTGGCGACAGCACAGCTAGCGAGTCGGGATAGTAGTTCGAAGAAATATCATCCCACCGGAGGGAGTGATGAACAACGAAGCAGCCAAACGATTACTTGAGCGCACTTCCGAGCAAAACATTCGGAAATTGGAAGAGCAAATTCAGCACTTGAAGAGCAAGGCCGTGCGGGCTCCGGCAGGAGGCCGAATCAAATGCTACGAGGCCATTCAGGATTTGACAGATCGGAGGTCCGCGCTGCTGACAAAACTCGACGAGGTAAAAGACGCCGACGTCGCATCGTGGGAATCCGCGTACTCCGTGCTCAATGAAGCTTACGATGAGTTGGCGGAGGCCATTGCGCGCACTCGATTCCTGCTGTCCTAGACACCCAGGCAACCCAGGCAAACACCTCATTGACAGGAATCTGCTAGTTTGCGCTAAGTAGCGGTGAAGTTTCCTGAGACTGATGCAGCGTTCATCCGCCATGTTTGTTGGCGAGCGGTCCGCTTTTCTCCGCTATGCCATCGCTTTGAGCAGCGTGGCAGTGGCGTTTGCTCTGCGGCTCGTCCTGGATCCGGTGCTGGGCGATTACCAGCCGGTGGCGACGTTCTATCTCGCGGTTCTGATCAGCTCCTGGTACGGCGGACTGCGCCCGGGCCTCCTGGCGACGTTTTCGGGTTTCTTGCTGGCGGATTGGTTCTTCGTCCCGCCGCGTCACTCGCTGTTGATTTCCTTCGCGCGTCATTGGATTGCGCTGACCGTTTTTTTGGTTGTAGGCGGCACTATTGCTTACGTGATTGATTCCTTGCAGCGGTCCCGGCAGCGAGCCGAGCAAGCCACTCACGACGCGCTCCTGAGGCAGCAAACGCTCGAAAAGGAAGTAGAGGAGCGCAGTCGGACCGAGGAAGCCTTGCGCGAAAGCGAAGGACGGCTTCAGCTAGCTCTTGCGGCCGGGGGTATGGGCGCCTGGGACTGGGACATCTCAGCCAATCGGATCGCGTGGTCTCCGGGCCTGGAGGAAATTCACGGCCTGAGACCGGGCGCTTTCGGCGGGCAGTTCGAGGATTTCAAACGGGACATTCATCCCGACCATGTCGAATCGGTCCTTGCGGCCATTGAAACCGCGCTGAAGACACGGAGTGAATACTATCTCGCTTACCGCATCCGGCGTCCGGACGGGGCCGTGCGGTGGCTGGAGACATTTGGAAAAGTCCTCGCCGGCTCCGGCGGTGAACCGGACAAGATGGCGGGCATCTGCATGGACATCACCGAGCGCAAGGAAGCGGAGTTGGAATTGGCCGGCTTAAAAGATCGCCTGGAAGCGCGCATCCGGGAGCGCACCGCGGAATTGGTCGAATCCAACCGGGCCCTGGAAGGAAGCAACCGGGCGCTCGAAGCGGAAATCCGAGAGCGCAAACAACTCGAACGCGAGATTCTGGAAGTCAGCGAGCGGGAGCAGAAGCGCGTGGGCCAGGATTTGCACGACGGCTTGAGCCAGCTTTTGCGCGGCGTGGCGTACCTGAGCCAGGTTTTGCAGGAAAACCTGGCGAAGCGTTCCCTGCCGGAAGCTCAGGACGCCACGCGGATCACGCAACTGATCAATGAGGCGATGGCTCACGCGCGCGGGTTGGCCCTGGGACTGTTTCCCGTGAAAATGGAAGCCGACGGCCTGATGGCCGCCCTGGCGGAGTTGGCGGCAAACGTGGAGAACATTTACAAGGTAACCTGCCAGTTTGAGTGCCCCGGGCCTGTGTTGATCCAGGACAACAACGCTGCCATCCACCTGTATCGAATCGCGCAAGAAGCCGTCAGCAATGCCCTCCAGCACGCGCACGCGAGCCGGATCTCCATCTCCGTCACCGGATCCGTCGGCGCCGTGAGACTCACCATCGATGACAATGGTCAAGGAATGCCCCGAGATGCGGAGCGGCGCCAGGGAATGGGATTGAGAATCATGGATTACCGGGCCCGCACGATCGGCGCCTTGCTGAAATCGAGGCGGGTGCCCGGCGGAGGAACGAGCGTGACCTGCTCCTGGAGATCCGATCACTCCCGGCCCACGGAATGAATGTAGAATGAATGCCTGGCGCTTGTTGTTAGCCTTGAATGTGCAATTGAACATGGGGAGCACACGCGCCCTCGCG
>JACPRI010000242.1 GCA_016190065.1 Verrucomicrobiota bacterium | reverse complement strand
GGCCAGCCTGGCGTTGCTGGCCGCGCAATCCCACTTGAAATACCAGGTCTGGAAACCCGTCGCCGCGCGCATCACGGGCCTGCCCGTTGAAGTGAGCACGAACACGACCGTCACCGCGGCACTCGAAGTCTCCGGTCTCAATCTCGACCAGGCCCGGATCGTGTGGGAAGCAAGCAACCAGGAACCCGCGTTCGGCGCCAGCCTCACGTTCACTCCCACCAACCACGCTCTGCACTGGGTCGAAGCCGAAGCTCAATGGCCCGACGGCCGCCGCGTTTTTGGTGTCGCCGAGTTTTCAGTTACGAATGGCCTGCCCATCGTGAGCGTGACGGCCAGCGACCCGCGCGCGTCGGAGAAGGGACCGGATGCGGGCACCTTTACCTTTACGCGCACGGGCAACCTGGAGCAGCCCCTGACAGTCCGCTTCACCCTGGCCGACAATGCGGCTCGCTGGACCGATTACCGCTCCGACAGCGGCAGTGTTCCCGAAACCATTACCATTCCCGCCGGAGAAACTGCCGCCACGCTCACTTTCGTTCCCGTGGACGACTCGGAATACGAAGGACCCGAGAGCATTCGGATCAGAATCAGCGAGAATCGAAATTACAACGTGGGAGCGCCGGCTGAAGCCGTCATCACGATTGAGGACAATGAGCCGCCGGTCGCCGCGCCGGTCATTACCCTGCAGCCCCAGGACAGGAATGCGCTGGCCGGCGACGAAGTGATTTTGAAAGTCACGGCGACCGGCGCGGCGCCGTTGCGGTTCCAGTGGCGTTTGAACGGAGCGCCCATCGAAGGCGCCACCTCGGATACCCTTACTCTCAAGAACATTCAAGCCGAGGCCGCGGGCGACTACAGCGCCGTGGTCAGCAACAGCGGCGGGTCGGTCACGAGCCAGCCGGCGGCGATCACGGTCACGGTGCCCGAGGCTCCGATCAACAAGCCGCCGACCATTTCGCCGATTCAGAATCGGAAGACGTCGATGAATATGCCCACGCCCGTGATTCCCTTTGTGGTGGGAGACCGCGAATCGGCCGTGGAATTATTGACCGTCCGTGGGCGTTCCTCAGACGGCGCGCTCGTGCCGGAGGAGAATATTCTTTTCAATGGGCTCGCGGCCTCGCGGGCGCTGGTCATCGTGCCCGCGCCCAATCAGACCGGGACCGCGATCATCACGATCACGGTCGCCGACGATCGGGGAGCAACGGCGAGCACGAGCTTCGAGCTTCAAGTGCAAGCCCCGGACCTGGAGATTCAAGTCTTCGGGGGCGAGGTTTTGCTGTCGTGGCCGACCAACGCGACCTCCTACGCCCTCGAAGCGACGGATCGGTATGAGGACCTGGGCCGGTGGGTGCCTTTCCTGAGTGCCCCATACGTCATCGGCGACCGATATCTCGTCTTGATCCCGCTCTCCCGCGCCGCTCAGTTTTTTCGCTTGAGAAGAGCGGCCATGAACTGACTTGTTCTCGGCTTCGCCGTCATTTTTGCTGTTAACTTCCGGCGCGACCCTAAGCTAAGCCGAACCGAGACCGGCCGTTGCATTCCGCACTGAGAGTGATTAACCTTGGCGCATGGCAGTCACCTTGGCTGCACCCTCAAAACGCTCGGCAGTGCCGCCGCTGGAGAACGGCGACCGGTTAAGTGCCCACGAATTCCTGCGTCGCTACGAGGCAATGCCCGAGGTCAAAAAGGCTGAATTGATCAATGGAGTTGTCTATATGCCCTCGCCCGTGCGCCTGGCAGAACACGCTGAACCTGACAATGCCATTCAATGGTGGCTCAAACACTATTCGATTCACACTCCTGGCACGCGAGCTGGAAGCAACGCCACCACGCGCCTTGGCCCCGACGATGTGCCGCAGCCTGACGCGCTGCTGAGGATTGTGCCTGAGTCCGGAGGCCAGGCACGGGTTGATGCCAAGGGCTATTTGCAGGGTCCGCCAGAACTGGTCGTTGAGATCGCCGCCAGCAGTGTATCCATCGATGCCGGGGAGAAGCTGCGTTCCTATCGCCGCGCCGGAGTGCTCGAATACATCCTCTGGCGCACGGTGGACAGCGCGGTGGACTGGTGGGCGCTGGAAGAGGACGAGTACCGTCCGATGACTCCCGACGCCGCCGGCCTTCTGCGCAGCCGGGTCTTTCCGGGATTGTGGCTGGATGTGCGGGCGTTGCTCGCCAATGACGGCGCCAGATTACAGGCCACGCTGGAAGCTGGGTTGAGGGACGCCGCTCACGAACAATTTGTGCGCCAGCTCCGCAGCAAGTAGCGCCAGCGCGGCGAAGCCGCAGCCGAAGGCGTTAAATCGTTAAATCGGTTAAGTTCTCTTCGACTACAACACCCGGGCCGCGGCGCTGACTTCGATGATGCCTTTGCTGATCGCATAACGCGTCAGGCCGGCGATGTCATGAATGTTGAGTTTGTTCATGACCTGCTGGCGGTGTTTCTCGACCGTCTTGATGCTGATGCAGAGTTCGGCGGCGATCTGCTTGTTGGCTTTGCCTTCGGCGATGAGTTGCAGCACTTCGAGTTCGCGGGACGTCAGTTGCTCGCCGGTTTTCTTGACCGGCTTGCCGCTCAGAAACGCCTCGCGATAGTAATCCATCAACCGCTTCGAGATGGTCGGACTGAAGAACGCGCCGCCTTTGTGCGTTTCACGGATCGCTTTCAACAAGTCGCCGGCGGCGGTTTGTTTGATCAGGTAACCCACCGCGCCCGCTTCGGTCAATTGATGGACATATTCGTCGTCGCTGTAGGACGAGAGAATCAGCACGCGGGTGGAGGGGATCTCTTTGACGATTTGGCGCGTGGCTTCGAGGCCGTTGAGCAACGGCATGGCGATGTCCATGACGACGACGTCGGGCAACAGTTTCTTGGCCAGTTGCACGGCTTGGCGGCCAGTGTCGGCCTCACCCACGACTTCGATGTCTTCTTCGGCGGCCAGGAGCGCACGTAGTCCCTGACGCACCACAGTGTGGTCATCAGCCAGTAGGATAGTTATTTTTTGCATGAGAATTCAAAAGCCTGGTTGCAAGCGGCTTGTCCCTCGCCCGCTAATATAACCGGGAGCAGCGAATATTCCAGCCGGAGTTTGAGTGTCCTTGGAGTCATTCGGTGTCAGGGGAATCTGCACGCGCACCAGTGTCCCCTTCCCGGGCTCGGACTCGACCGAGAAGTCGCCTTTCACAAGCCGGACGCGCTCCTGCATGCCCAGCAAACCGAGCCGGTTGCAGGGTTTGCCGGTCCCACGTTGATCCATGGCGAATCCTTTGCCATTGTCCAGAATCTCGACCGAGATGTGGTCGTTGGGTTTTTTGATGGTGATATTCACCCGGCTGGCAGCGGCATGTTTGGCGATGTTGTTCAAGCTCTCTTGAGCCACCCGATAAATCACGGTCTTCTGTGCGGAATCCAGCTTCTCCAGAGCGGCCGGCGCGGAGGCGTGCACATGGACACGGATGCCCGTTCGTTCCGAGAAGGCCGTGACGTAGGAGCGCAGCGCCGCCAGCAGGCCGAGATCATCGAGCATGGCCGGCCGCAATTCCCGGGCAAATCCGTGCACCGTGTCCATCGTCTGCGACAGCAAGGCCTGGCTGTCGGCGATTCGCTTCAACACCCGCTCATTGTCCGCCGGCATTTCCTTCTTCAACACGGCCAGGTTGACGCTGGCGGCCGTCAAGGCCTGGCCGACTTCGTCGTGCAGTTCGCGGCTGATGCGCGTGCG
>JACPRI010000241.1 GCA_016190065.1 Verrucomicrobiota bacterium | reverse complement strand
CGGCCCAGGCAAAAGCCGGAATTGAAATGGTCGCCCGCGCCGGTCGTGATGAGCGGTTTGGAAATGTACGGTCCTTCCACCACCTGCGCGCCCTCCTTGTTCGCGGCCAGGGCGTAGCGTGTGGGATGAATCACCAGCGTGTTGATCTCCAGAATTCGGACAATCTCGCTGGCGAGTTCCGATAAACCTTCGGGCGTGGCCGCTTTCGGTTTGATCCCCAGCACCTTCATGAGTTCCAGCGACTCCTTCTCGTTCAGGCCGAGAATAACGTCGAAGTATTCCTGGAAGCGGCCCACAAATTCCAGGGCCCGCGCGATGTCGTTCACCAACCGCTTCTCCGGATCCGCCAGGTCGAAAAACATGAGCCGGCGGCGGCCGCGCAAGGTCGGGCACAGCTCCCGTTGCAACGCTTCCCAGAGATCCGTCATGTACGGAATCATCGTCCAGTTCACGAAGGCCACGAGGTCCGCGTTCGTGAAATACTGCCGGAACCGATCGCGGCCAAACCGCTCCTGGATGTTCGCCCAGTTCACTTCCTTGAGCTGAATGCTTTTCGTGAGCATCAACTTGCCGTCGTCGAACTCCAGCGCGTCGGTGTGGCCCGGCTCGGCGATGGAATAGACCTCGGCGTGCTTGCAAAAGCCGGCGAACACCGGATGAATCGTCGGATAGCCGAGCGCGCCCACGTAAATCACTTTCAGCCCAAAGCTCGCCAGCGCGTTGGACAGGATCGGGCCGTTGCCGCCGAGTTTCGTGCGCTGGTTGACCAATTCGATGTTGGTGCTTTTCCCGGCTGCGGCTTTGATGCGCTCGCCCAGGTGTCCAATCGACGGGATGCGTTGATACGACTCGGCGCTGTCCCGTTTGTCCACCACGTGAACGATTTCATCGACGAAGCCGTCCAGGCCGGCGAACACGGACAACTGCGCCGCCCGGCCCGCCGCCGAGGTGAGTTGCTGCGCGCACTTTTCGCGCAGGTCAAGTGAAGTCATGGGGATTGGATTTACCATTCAATGCCGGAGAGGATTCCCCCCTCTCCCAGCGGGAGAGGGCCGGGGTGAGGGGGAGCGTCGCCGGCTACCTTAACGCAACCGGCTTGTCCAGCGCGTTCACCCTCTCCCTCAAGGGAGAGGGAACGACCATGGCGCACTACCGGTTGGGTCATCGGCTCCTTTCCAACAGGAGTATGAGAATGAGAGGTCGGAATCACAATCCTCATGACGGATCTCACTCCACCTTCACCCCGACGATTTCCAGGACGCGTTCGAGGTCGTCGTCGGTGAAGAAGCGGATTTCGACCGCGCCTTTGCCCTGGCGATAGCGCAACACGACCTTCGTGCCAAACCGCTGCTGCAGCCGGGTCTCCAGGTCCATGACGTGGGCATCCTGCAAAGGCGCCGCAGTTTTCCCAGACGTTTTTCCGCCGGGCGAGACCGCGCCGCGGTTTTGCAGCCGCGCGACCAAATCTTCGGTTTGCCGCACGTTCAACCCCTGGCGAATGATGCGGTCGGCGGCCAACAATTGTTCCTCCGCGCGGTTGAGGCCGAGCACGACTTTGGCGTGGCCGACCGACAAACGCCCGTCGCGAACATAATTCTGCATTTCCGGCGGAAGCTTCAGCAGCCGCATCGCATTGGCGACGACCGCGCGGCTTTTCCCGACCTTGGCGGCCACGATTTCCTGCGTGAGTTGAAATTGATCGACGAGTTGCGCGTAGCCGAGCGCCTCTTCGAGCGGGTTCAGATTTTCCCGCTGAAGATTCTCGATCAAGGCCAGTTCGAGCACCGCCCGGTCGTCGGCCTCACGGACGATCACCGGGACTTCGTTCAAGCCCAGCATCTGGGCCGCGCGCCAGCGGCGTTCTCCGGCGATCAACTCGAAGCCGTCGCCACGCGGGCGAACGATGAGCGGCTGGACGATGCCCTGTTCGCGGATGGAATCGGCCAGTTCGCGCAAGGCGTCTGCGGGAAAATCTTTGCGCGGCTGCAGCGGGCAAGGACGAATGCGGGGCAGCGCGATGCGTTGAATGCGTTCCTGGGTGTCGTTCGCGGGTTCAGGGGCGGCGGCCGGCGTCGATTCCACGGGCGGAGGGGGCGTTTTCGGGGCGAGAGGCACTCCGCCCAAAAGCGCGCCGAGACCTCGACCTAACGCCGGTTTTGCCATGCGGCGAGAGTGTCCAACGAGACAAGGCTTGTCAATTTCTTGTCCCGGCCAGCTATACGGAGGGGCGAAAGAATTTCGGATTCGCGGCGGGCGAATGTCCGGTTCTGTCGCACCTCCGGGGCTGATTTCATTTGCCCACACCTTTCCCACGGCTCGCGCCGTGGGCTACTTTCCATCGCCACTCCGTGGCTAATCCATGGCGTTCCGTGGCTGATCAATGGCTCACGCCGTGGGCTATTTTCTATCGCCACTCCGTGGCTGCGAAGCGCCCCCGCCCCGTGCGTTATGCGCCGCTACCACTCCGTGGCTGACCCACGGCGGCTCAAGCCGCGGCCTGTTTCCTCGGCGCGAAATCGGAACAGCGCTTGGAGCCGGGAAACATTTTGTGCGGATTGCAACGCATCTCCGGATCGAACACCGTCCGCAGGGCGCGCATCGCGTCGAGGTCGTCCGCGTTGAATTGCTTGGCCATGAAATCGATTTTTTCCACGCCGATGCCGTGCTCGCCCGTGACGCTGCCGCCCAACTCGACGCACTTGTCGAGAATCGCCTCACCGGCGGCCACCGCGCGCCGCACTTGATCCGGATCGCGTTCGTCGTACAGCACGAGCGGATGAATGTTCCCGTCGCCCGCGTGGAAAACGTTCGTGATCCGCAAGCCGAATCGCTGACTCGTGGCCTGGATGAAGCGCATGATTTCGGGAAGCTTGGACCTGGGGACGACGCCGTCTTGAGTCAGGAAATTCGGGCTGAGGCGACCGATGGCGCCAAAGGCGCGCTTGCGGCATTTCCAGAGCAACGCTCGTTCCTCATCGGTTTTCGCAATACGGATTTCGCGCGCCGCGTTCTTTTTGCAGATTTCGACGACGCGCGCGGTCTGGCGTTCCAGCCCTGCCGAAAGCCCGTCCAATTCGACGATCAACACGGCGCCGGCGTCGTTCGGGAAACCGAAGCGATACGCCGCTTCCACGGCCTGTGTAATGGCCTGGTCCATCATTTCCATCGCGCCGGGAATGATGCCGGAGGCAATGATGTCGCTGACGGTCTGGCTCGCGGCGTCGACGCTCTCGAAAATGCCGAGCAAGGTTTTGTAAGCCTGCGGTGCGCGAATCAATTTGACCAGAACCCGCGTGACCACGCCGAACATGCCTTCGCAACCGATGACCGCGCCGCGCAGATCGCAGCCCTCCGCGTCTTCGCCGCCGTCCGGTTTGGTGCCAAGCCAGACCACTTCGCCGTCCGGGAGGACCATTTCGAATCCGAGGACGTGGTTGGTGGTCACGCCGTATTTCAGCGTGTGCGGACCGCCGGAATTCGTCGCCACGTTGCCACCAATGGTGCAGGCGGGCTGGCTCGAAGGATCGGGCGCGTAAAGGAGGCCCTTCGCCTTGACCGCGTTCGTGATCCAGGCATTGACGCAGCCTGCTTCGACCAAGGCGCGGCGATTTCGATAATCGACGGACAAAACCCGGTTCATACGCGTCACCGCAATCATCACCCCGCCGGTCACGGCCAGCACCCCGCCGCTGAGACTGGTGCCGGCGCCGCGCGGGATGATGGGCACTCGATGCGCCGCGCACAGTTTGACCGCCGCCGCGACTTCCTCCGTCGTGCGGGGAAGGACTACGACGTTGGGCAAATTCTTCTCCAGCGTGTACGCGTCGCATTCATAGACGAGGAGATCTTCCGGTTTCGTCACGACGGCGTCGTCGCCGAGGGCCGAGCGCAAGGAATCAATCAGCGCCGCGGATGAGGGACTGGATGATTGCATCTCGGGAAGGTTAAGCACGGATCGGCGGATTTTGAACTGGGAAATCTGAACGCACGCGGGCGCCCCATCAGGGTTCATCATTTCAAGAAAACCGCCATGGCCTTCGCGCCATGCGCACCGACCTTGAACCTTGTGGAGTGCGGCACTCCTGTGCCGCTTTGGACGCGCCAAGAAGAAAGCGCCAGAGGGCTAACGCAGTCCAAGGGCCGGTTCCTGGGAAGCACCTTTTCGCAACCTTGACGAAGAGTCGTCTTGCGTGAGCCGCCGTTCTCCCTCACCCCAGCCCTCTCCCGCTGGGAGAGGGGGAATCGTCGGCCATTTTGGGGTATCCAAGCCCCCGGCCAAAGCGAGGTTTTGTCCCATACGAAAGCGGCGCAATGGTGTTCCCTCTCCCAGCGGGAGAGGGCCAGGGTGAGGGAGAAAGCTCCAATCCGAAACCACCTGCAAAATACTGAGACGCGCTCGAGCCTTCGGAAGCCTTCAAAGCCTTCAGGGAAAGCTTGAGGATTCTGGAGACGTCCTCCACCATTCGCAATGCATCGCATCTCACGAGCAACAGCCCCATGCTGAATTACCTGAAAGTCCTCGGTTTCATGGCGATGATGATCGCCATTCTATTTATGTCGGCCGGCCGCTGGAACCTCCCTTTCGTCTGGGCGACGGTAGGAATTTACGTGGCCTTCATGACCATAAACGTTTTCCTCATGGCCCCGGACTTATTGCAGGAAAGATTGCGTCCTGGCCCCGGAGGGAAGGACCGATCTGAACGGGTCTTCCTGATTCCTGTGATCGTGGCGCAATGGGTCGTGGCCGGACTGGACGTCGGCCGATTCCACTGGTCCGATACCGTGCCGGCGAACTTGCAGATCGCCTCGCTGGTGGGGTTCGCGCTCGGCCTCTGCCTGACTGGTTGGGCCATGCAAGCCAATCGATTCTTCTCTTCGGTGGTGCGCATTCAAGAGGACCGCGGCCATCACCTCGTCACGGGCGGACCGTATCGATACGTGAGGCATCCCGGTTACCTGGGAGGAATGCTGGCCTCAGTGAGCGGCACGTTGGCTTTGGGTTCGTGGTGGGCGCTGACGCCGACGGCCATCTTCGTCGTCTTTTTCTTCAGGCGGATTTTGATCGAGGATCGCTTTCTCCAGGAACAATTGGCCGGCTACCGGGATTACGCGCAATCCGTGCGCTATCGGCTCGTGCCGGGAGTTTGGTGAGGTTCCTTTGTCGCCTTCTGTGAAATGGGAAGCCGCCATGGCCTTCGCGCCATGCGCACGGACCATGAACCCTGTGGAGTGCGGCACTCTTGTGCCGCTTTCAAGGAAGAGCAGCCAACCACTAATAAACACTACTGGACACTAATCCCAAGGCGGAGAACGCGCAGTGGAGTTGCTCGCTTGGATGAATACGGATTCCTCCCATTAGTGTTCATGAGTGTCAATTAGTGGTTGAAACCCAAAGCCGCTTCAGAGATTCAGGCACCGCTCGAATTCGCGGTAATTCGCGCAATTCGCGTCAAGAGTTCCTCTTCAACTCAGAATTCCCTTCGCGACATTTCCGTGCACGTCTGTTAAGCGGAAATCGCGCCCGGCGTAACGGTAGGTCAGCCTCGTGTGGTCCAGGCCGAGCAAGTGCAGAAGCGTCGCGTGGAGGTCGTGCATGTGGACTTTGTTCTCGACCGCGCGATAGCCGTAATCATCGGTCGCGCCGTAGGCAAATCCGCCTTTGACGCCGCCGCCGGCCATCCACATGGTGAAGCCGTGCGGATTATGGTCGCGGCCATCGGCGTTGCCTTGCGCAGTCGGTGTCCGGCCAAATTCTCCGCCCCAAAGCACCAGCGTGTCCGCAAGCAGACCGAGCGATTCCAAATCATGAAGCAAGGCGGCGATGGGCTGATCGACTTCGCGGACGTTGCGTTCGAGGTCCTGTTTCAGATTCTGGTGCTGATCCCACTTGAACGCGTGATTGACCTGGATAAACCGGACGCCGTGCTGCGCGAATCGCCGGGCCAGCAAACATTGACGTCCGAAGTTCTCGGTCGGCCCGCCGCCGATTCCGTACAGATCGAGCGTGGCTTTGGACTCCGTCGTCAAGTCGGTCAGTTTCGGCACTTCGGTTTGCATGCGGAAGGCCAGTTCGTACGACTCGATCACGCCTTCGAGCTGGCTGTCCAGTTGCGCCGTCTTGAGGTGGTCGCGGTTGATTTCCTGGAGCAGGTCGAGTTGTTGCCGCTGCATTTCGGGCGAGAGCTTCGGATTTTTGATGTGGCGGATTTGCGCCTGGCTCAGCGGCGTGTTGTCGCTGCCGATGGGCGTGCCTTGATACACCGCCGGTAAAAACGCCGACCCGTAATTCTGCGGGCCGCCGTTGATGGCGGGAGGACTGATCGTAACGAAGCCGGGCAGATTCTGGTTGTCGGTGCCGAGCCCATAGACAACCCAGGACCCCATGCTGGGCCGCACTTGCCGGCCCGATCCGGTGTGCAAATTCAAGACCGCCTGGCCGTGATCCTGCCCCTCCGTGTGCATGCTCCGGACGAGGCAGAGATGGTCCGCGCGCTTGGCCAGCTCCGGGAAGAGATCGCTGATCTCCAGGCCGCTTTGGCCCCGCTTGTGAAATTCCCAATGCGGCGCGAGCAATTTGCTGTTCGGCGTGAGCAAGCCGCTCGTCTTGTCCGGCGGGACGAGCTTGCCGTTGTCGCGAATCAGCAGCGGCTTGGGATCAAACGTATCGACCTGCGACGGGCCGCCGTGCATGAACAGGAAAATGACGCGTTTGGCGCGCGGGGAAAAATGGGTCGGCTTGGGAACGAGCGGATTGGCTTCGGCCGCCAGCACCGTGCGGGCCGCATCCGCGAGGAGGCTCGTCAAAGCGAGATAGCCGAAACCGCAACCGCACCGGCGCAACAGTTCGCGGCGGGACAATAAGACCTTTGAAGACGGATTCATGCTGGGGATTTCAGATATGAAATTTGAGATATGAGTTTGGCGGGCCTCAATTCAAGTAACGAAATTCCGTCGAGGCCAACAGCACCTGACAAAACGCCTGCCAGGCTTCAAGCCGGTTCGAGGTGCTTCCGGAACTGCTCAGCCCGGCTTGAAATTTCTCGATGAATTTCAAAGCCCGATTCACTTCCTCGATTTTGGCCGGCCGTCCGAAAGCTTGAACGTATGCGCCGCTGACGCGCTGCCGGTCGTCCGACGCTGAACGCGCCAGAAGCGCTTCGGCCCAGCGCCGGGATTGCTCCAGCATGACCTCGCTGTTCATCATGAACAACGCTTGCGGCGCCGTGGTCGTGATGTGCCGCTTCCCCGCCACCGCATGAGGATCGGAAAAGTCGAAGACCTGAAAAACGTCGTTCACATTGTTGCGCAGCACGGGCAGATAGACGCTGCGCCGGTTGCTGGCAACGGGCTCGGGTGCAAGCATCGGATTGTTCCTTGGCGCGTTATTCGTCGGCAGAATCGAGCCGCCGCGAGTCAAATCGAGCGCACTGCTCACCGAAAGAATCGCATCCCGCAACGCCTCGGCTTCCAGGCGCCGCCGATTCATCCGCCAGAGGTAACGATTGTCCGGGTCCTTGGCGTAGGCCTTGGGGCTGTGCTCGCTGCTCATCTGGTAAACGCTGGTGAGCATGATGGCCCGGACCATCTTTTTCATTGACCAGCCTTCCGCGACGAAACGCCGCGCAAGATAATCCAGCAGCTCCGGATGAGTCGGCTTCTCTCCCATCAACCCGAAGTTATCGGGCGTCTCCACCAGCCCTCGCCCAAAAAGGTGCAGCCAAATCCGATTGACCGCGACGCGCGCCGTCAACGGATTCTCCGGGCTGGCGATCCAGTTCGCCAATTCCAGCCGGCCGCTGCTCTTCGGATCGATCGGGCTGGCGAGTTTCGAATTCGTTCTAACGAGGACTTTGAGAAATCCGCGCGGCACTTCGTCGCCCAGTTTTTCATAATCGCCACGGATGTTGATGCGGCTGTTCTGAATGCTGCCTTCCTGCACCGCCATCGCGGTTGCGGCATCGGTTTGAATCTTGGCGCGCAAATCGAGGATCGCATAGGAGAGCCGGTCCACAGGCGCCTCCGCCATCGCCGTCGCGCTCGCCTGGGACATCTGCGGAGTCGGCATCGCGGATCCTTCGCTCTGACTTTGGGACAAAGCCTTTTTCGAGGCTTCTTCGGCCATCGCCAGCTCGAGTTTCCACTCGTCGATCGGCACGAAAATCGCCGCGTCAACGGTGACAAAGCCTTTGGTGCCGGCATTTGAAATCACGACCGCGCCGTTCGTTCCGGCCTGGAATCGATACGCACCCACCGACACGAAGGCGTTTCGATACTGGGGCGGCAGTTTCTGGTTGACCGTGACTTCGTGTGGTCCGTCCAGGCTGTGGATCGCCACGGGAACGTTGGTGGCTCGGTCATAGCGTGGAACGTAGGCGATGAGGACTTCATAGGAGCCGGTGTGGGGCAACTTCGGCGCAAATCGTGCCGTCATCTTGCCCTTGTCCGAGTTGGCGTCGTGCCAGTAATCCTGATCGACGAATGTGCCGACAGGAAGTTTTTGCTGCTTCCACCGCCCGGTGAGTTGGGCCGCGGCGTTATCGACCACAATCCCTGGTAACTTGGACGATTGAACGCCTCCCGGAAATTCCCGCAAGACCCGAAGCTCTTCGCTCAGCCTGGCCAGTTCCCGCGTGCTCGCTTCGATTTCCTTCGCCTTTTCCGCCGTGACCAACGGCCGTTCGAGCCAGCGCGGCGCATCCGGACGCGATTGCGGGCCTGCTGCGCTCGCCAGCGTGGCTGTGCTTTTGAAGATCCCGGCCAGCGCGTAGTAATCCCGCGTCGGAATCGGATCGAACTTGTGATCGTGGCACCGGGCGCAACTGGCGGTCAGGCCGAGAAACGCCTTGGTGGAAACATCGATCTGCTCGTCCACCACGTCCATGACGAGCTTTTCCTGATTCGGCTCGAAAAGCGCCTTCGGTCCGAGCACGAGAAAGCCCGTGGCGGTCAGCCGCTCAAATCGTTCTTCATCGTTCCGCGCCGGCAGGAGATCGCCGGCGAGTTGTTCGCGGATGAATTGGTCGAATGGCTTGCCGCTGTTGAACGATTCCATGACGTAGTCGCGATACCGCCAGGCGTTCGGAAACGGCTGGTTAATCTCCAGGCCGTTCGAATCCGCGTAACGCGCGACGTCGAGCCAATGCCGCCCCCAGCGTTCGCCAAAATGCGGAGAATCGAGCAACCGCTCCACGACCTTCGCGAAGGCCTCCGGCGATGGGTCCGCGAGGAACGCCTCGATCTCTTCGGGCCGGGGCGGCAAGCCGGTCAGGTCAAACGCGGCGCGGCGAATGAGCGTGCGTTTGTCGGCGGCGGCCGCAGGCTTGAGCTTCTTTTCTTCCAGATCAGCCAGGATGAAGTTGTCGATCGGGCTTTTGGGCCAACGGCGGTCCTTGACTCTTGGAACGGGGTGATCCGTCACCGGCTGAAAAGCCCAGTGTTTGGCGGCGGTCTGGGAATTTGAGATTTGAGATTTGAGATTTGAGATTTCTGAGGTGCGAGGATCGGGAGCGCCCATTCGCACCCACGCCTCGAAGTCTGCGATTTGCTCGGCGGACAGCTTCTCCTTGGGCGGCATCTGCAAATCTTCGCTCGCGTACCGGAGAGCCTGGACGAGCCGGCTCTTGTCGGGGTCGCCCGGCACGATGATGGGCCCGCCGTCACCGCCTTGCATCCAGGCGTCTCGAGTATCCAGGCGGAGGCCGCCCTTGATCTTTTTCGCGTCGGTGCTGTGGCACTCGTAGCAACGCTCGATGAGGACGGGCCGGATTTTGCGCTCGAAGAGTTGCATCCCTGCCGCCGCGTTTTGGGAACTGGCAGCACTTCGCTCCGCGGCGCGGGAAGGTTCCCAGAACGCCGCCAGGCAAAGCAGGATCATGAGCAGATTGGCGCGTTTCCGGCTCACACTGGTATTGGACCATCTTGATACGAAAAAGTTCCGGCGAAATCAATCAAACTACGGCTGGCATCGGGAACACCAGACGGTTGTTCGGCCAGAAATCGAGTCTCGCGCCAAAGCAACGCCGTGGACCGGACACTTGCCCCCGTTTCCCCAGCGCTCATTAAAAAACCAGCCGCGCGGAGGATCGGAAAAATCCGGGCTGATATGCTTCATCGCGCCCCTGGCGACAAGCCGGATCGCCCTCCAAAGGATACGCTGACGGTCCTCTTCAAGAGCGCCGGAGAGCGTGCGCGGGTGGACTCGAGCGCGCCAGAGGATTTCGTCCGCCATCCAGTTGCCGACCCCGGGAAATCCCGACTGCAGCAGCAGGGTCGCTTTGATGGGCAATCGCCGGTGGCGATGGAGAAAGCCGGCCATTCGCGCCGGAGTAAATTCCTTTGAGAGCAAACTCGGCGGAAGACTCGACCACCAGGCTGGCGCGACCTCGCCTTGATGAATGCGGATTCGGCCAAAAAGTCGCGGATCGCTGAAGACCAGGGTGCGCGCATTCTGATAGAGCACCAGGTGGTCGTGCTTGGCAGGCTTAAAGTCAGGCCTCTCGACGCGAAGTTCGCCCGTCATTCCCAGGTGCAACCCCAGCCAGAGCTTGTTTGAAAGACGAAAGAGCATCAGCTTCCCGCGCGCTTCCGAAGAGTGAAGAATCGAGCCGCGCAGCAACTCGGTCCACCTTCGCGTGGAGATGGATCGAAAGACTCGCTTTTCCGCGTGGGCGGCCACGGCGGAAATCCTTTGCCCCAAGGCGCAATCCCAACGTCGGCGATAATACTCGACTTCGGCAAGCTCGGGCATGCAGCGAGTCTAAATCGCTTCGCTCTCCTGTCGCGAAAAAAGCGGCTTGGGTGAGGGGGAAGTATATCTGTAGCGGAATTCTGTTCGGGGCGAATCAAGAAACGCAGACCATGACCATTATCGAGCCGTTGCCATCTCTGTTGCGTGAAGCGTCATGATTGTCGGTTTCAGAAACTTACGGGGCCTTTCCGTACACTTTGTGTGATTCCGCGTAAATGCGAAGTGCGGCATTCAATCGCTG
>JACPRI010000246.1 GCA_016190065.1 Verrucomicrobiota bacterium | reverse complement strand
CCGAGTATTGGTCCGGGCTGCAAAGGACCGCGTCCACGCCCTCCAGCAACGGCAGGAGCTCTGGTTCGAGAAAAGGGCCGAATCGAGGCGGAACCACAACGTCGCATCCCGCGTTCTTGAGCGCATCCATCGCTGGCCCGCCGACGTCCTTAAAAGTGCGGGCCGTGATCAAAACCTTCCACGACATGCGGCGGAGTGTAGCGAGCAAAGCGGTCGGTGCAAGCGTAGCGTGACTCAAGGGGGCAGGCATCCTGCCTGCCCTACTTTTGTGGCGCCGCGATTCCAGGATTCAATATCTCCGAGGAGTCATTTCCAACATCCTCCGGACAACCCTTGCCATCAGCGCGGATCCCGGTGTATCCGAATGCACGCACAGAGTCTGAGGGTGAAGAGGCAAGCGGCCGCCCGCGAGCGTTTCGACCTGGCGGTAGGCTAGAATCAGGTGGACTTGCTGTTCTACCTGACGGAGACCCATCAACAACGCACTTGGTTTGCCCCGCGGCACGAGCTTGCCATCGCCTTCGTAACCGCGGTCGGCGAAGCCCTCTTCCCAAACGTTCACGCCGTTCTTTTTTGCCAAACGCGCTACGTCTCCCGAAGCCCTGGCATAGATGATCGCGTCCGGCCACCATTGAGCGACACATTTCACGAAGCGCTCTCCCAGTTCTTTGTCTCCTTCGCTGGCATGATATAGCGCGCCGTGCAGCTTGATGTGGTGCAACCGGACGCCGGCTCCTTTCGCAATCCGTTCCAAAGCTCCGACCTGTTGGAGCAAGAGCAATTCGAGTTCGTCCGACGCAAGTTGGACCGCGCTTCTCCCAAAGTCACTTCGGCTCCACGGGCCAGGGTGAGCGCCCAACCGCACGCGGAATTGTTTCGCCAACCGAACGCATCGCCTCATGGACTCGACGGTTCCCGCGTGGCCGCCGCACGCGACGTTGGCCGACGTGATCCAGCGCATGAGCGCGCGTGTTCGGGCGATGGGTTCGCCCTCGCCCAGGTCGCAGTTCAAATCGATTTTGCTTTTCATCCGCGTACCCGATCTTAAAAGCAAAGCATGATCAAGCGCTCCATTCCTTCATCTTCAACCCTGATCTCAATCGTCTGCATGCTGAGCTTTATCGTGCCTGACGCCAATAGCGCGGAATCACCGTTGCCCTTAACTCTGCGATCTCGCGTTAAAGCGCAAGCAGTCCTGGATTCTGGAAACCAGGCGCGAGCCGAAACGAAGCAGGCCTTCCTGGTGAATGAGAAGAAGGTCAACTGGGATGCGAAGAAAACGGCGCTCATCATCTGCGATATGTGGGACGATCACTGGTGCAAATCGGCGGCGGCGCGCGTCGCGGAACTGGCGGGTCCGATGAACGAAGTCGTCAAAGCGGCGCGGGCCAAAGGTGTCTTCATCATCCATGCGCCAAGCAGCGTGGTGAATTTCTACAAGGACACGCCGCAACGCAAGCGCGCGCAGGCGGCTCCATTGGCCAAACCGCCCGTCCCGCTTTCCACCGCCGAGCGCTGGGGAACCACCTGGTGCTGGCCGGACCCGGCGCGCGAAGCGGACCTGCCGATCGATGATTCCGACATGGGCTGCGACTGCGCGGAGAAGTGCAAAATCCGCGACGCCTGGACCCGGCAAATTTCCACAATCGAGACCGCCGATTCCGATGCGATCACGGACAACGGCCAGGAAACCTACAATCTCCTGCAAGCACACAGCATCGAGAATGTGATCCTGCTGGGAGTGCACCTGAACATGTGCGTGCTGGGACGTCCATTCGGGATTCGGCAAATGGTGAAGGTTGGGAAGAACGTGGCATTGATGCGCGACATGACCGATACGATGTACAACCACGAGATGAAGCCCTTCGTCAACCATTTCGCCGGGACCGATCTGGTTGTGGAACATGTCGAGAAATTCTGGTGCCCGACGTTCACCAGTTCGGAGATCACCGGACACCCGCCGTTTCGGTTCAAGGCGGACCCACGGCGCTGAGAGCGCGGCCACCGTAGGGCAGGCTGCCAGACTGTCCATTTCAATGGCGTCCCTTAACCGGTTCAAAGTTCAAACTTTGAACTTCGAACATCGAACGCTGCTATGCACCCGCCCAAGGCAAGCCAGATGCTTGCCCTACTTCAACTCGTGATCAGAAGGCTTCACGCCTCGTTTGAATTTTCCGAAGCCAAAAAACGTGGGTTTGAATTCCCCGACGAGATCGACGTTTGCTTTGGCCGGGATTTTGTTTTCCAGACCGAGGCCCCAATAGCACGCGTTCACAAGCAAACGACGCAGGCCCTCGCTCTCCAAATCCGGCGCGGCCCCGATGGTCGTGCCGATGACGCGCGAAGTCTTCCCGCTCTCACCGGTGTAATCCCGAATCCAGATCAGCGGCATCATCGGATTGTTCTTCGGGCCCTCCACGGGCGGATCCGCGGGATTCATGCCCTTGAGCACCTGGCCATAGACGAGAACCTTTGCGTCCTTCGGCAGGTGAATGATGCCGTACACATCGGTCGGCCCCCAGATGTCATCGACGCCGCGGAGGATCGGATGTTTTTTTAGCGTTTCGTTGATGATGCCGCGCGTGCTTTCCTTGCCGTGGTTGCCATGATGGCTGATCCAGGTGTCGCCAAGGACTTGCTGGCCGAAGCCGCCGGGCCATTCTTTGTTTCGCCAGTCCCACTTCAAATAGCGGCTTTGTTTGTTGCGTTTGATCTCGAAGGCGTGCGTGGACGTGCGGAGTCCGAGGATCGGTTTGCCGGCATTCAGGAAGTCCTCGATGTGCTTCATCTGGTCGTCCGGCGGTTCGCGAAAACGCGTGAAGAGGACCATCAGATCGGCGCTCTTCAGATGCTCCAACCCCACGATATTGGTTTGATTATTCGGATCGATGGTGCCGTCGGCGGGGTTGATCGGGAAGAGCACGGTACACTTGAACCCGTGCCGGACGGCGAGAATCTTGGCGAGCATCGGCATGCCTTCCTCAGAGCGATACTCTTCGTCGCCGGTGACGAAGACGACGTGCTTGCCTTGGCCGGGGCCTTCTTTGCCTTCGTAAACGACCCAATCGCCGGCGTGGATTCCCGCGCCGCCCGCGAGGATGAGAGTGAACATCAATGCTGGCAGATATTTCATGCATTCCTTTCCATAGACTTGACTCACCTATTCTTAACCCGGTTCGTCGAAGAGGACAACGAATAGATCATCAAATCTGTGCGCCTCCGTTCCAAAGTCCTTTCAAAATCGGAATGGACGCATTCAGTGCGGCAAGTTATGGGATGACCATGCGTCGTAACGAAGAGAACCCTTAGAGAGGTTAATCATGAAAAGTAAAATTCTGCGCACACTGGCGATCATTGTGGCCGGGCTGATTCTTCCGACCTCAATCTGGGCGGCGGCTGCCGGTGCCGAGCCGGTTGAAACCTGGCACGCCCGCAACCTGGGAGAAGCGCTGCTCTACACGGCGATCTTCAGTGTCTTCGGGTTGCTGCTGGCGGTGATCGGATACAAGTTGTTCGACAAATTCACGCCCGGCGATCTGCATCGCGAGATCATCGAGAACAAGAACCAAGCCGCGGCGATCATCGGCGCGGCGGTGATTCTGGGGGTGTGCATCATTATCGCCGCGGCGATGTTGTAACTTCACCCGCTCGTCAAATTCGTGAAACGTAGTCGGACCATACAGCTTTGGCTGATCGGAACAGCCGCGGGCGCAGCGCTCGCCGGGTGCGGCCAGAAGCGCGAGAATCTGGGGCCGCCGATTTCCTCGGAAAACACTTACACGAACAACCAGTACGTCCACGGCGCTGGCTATTACCACGCGCCGTTCCATGGTTGGTTTCCGTTTCCCTACAATCACTTCGTGCCCAACCAAGGCTATTACCATGGCGGACAATGGGCACAGCACCCCCACCAAAGCGCCTTGACCGCTTCCAGACCCACCGCCCAGGCCGCCCAGTTTGCCCAGGCCCAGCGCGCTACGTCCCAAAGCGCCAGCGGCACGCGGCGGAGCGGCTTCGGACGGTCGTCCGGTTTCATTTCCTCCTGATGCAGCGCCGCATCATTTCGGGCCGCAGCAATTGGCGGGAGAAAGTCGAGGAAGTGGGATTGATTTATCACACCCACGAAGGCGGTCCGTATTGGGACGAATCGGTTTATTACGAACTCACGGCCCGGGAAGTGAACGAATTGGAAGCCGCCACCACCACCTTGCACGAACTGTGCATCGAGGCGGCCGGCGCGGTGATCAAAAACGAGTGGTGGGATCGGCTGGCCATTCCGCCGGCGGCGATCCCGACGATCCGCAACTCGTGGGAACGCGACGACTTCAGTCTCTACGGACGCTTCGATGTGGCTTACGACGGTCACGGACCGCCGAAGCTGCTGGAGTATAATGCGGACACGCCGACAGCGCTGCTGGAGGCGTCGGTTGCGCAATGGTTCTGGTTGCAGGATTGTTTTCGGACGGCGGACCAATTCAATTCCATCCACGAGCGGCTGATCGAAGCGTGGAAGCAATTGACCGGCGAGCGTGTGCATTTCAGCAGCGTGAAGGATCACCCGGAAGACGAGCAAACTGTCCTCTACCTGCAAGACACGGCGCAGCAGGCAGGCCTCGTCACGAAGCGCACATTCATCGAAGACCTCGGCTGGAACGAAAAGCGCGGGAGCTTCGTGGATCAGGACGATCAAAAAATCACGACGGCGTTCAAGCTGTATCCCTGGGAATGGATGTGGGAAGACGAGTTTGGCCGGCACCTGTCGCGCGAGCCGGCGCGCTTCGTTGAGCCTGCGTGGAAAATGCTGCTCAGCAACAAAGGAATTCTGCCGATTCTTTGGGAATTGTTCCCGAACCATCCGAATCTATTGCCCTGCTACGATCGTCCGGAAGCGCTCCGGCAAGACTATGTGCAGAAGCCCAAGCTGGGGCGAGAGGGGGCGAACGCGACTTTAGTGCAGGGCGGCCAGATCGTTGAAGCCACGCAAGGTGATTACGGCCAGGAAGGGTTCGTGTATCAAGCCATCGCGCCGCTGGCCAACTTTGACGGCCATCATCCGGTGCTCGGCTTGTGGGTCATCCATCACGAGGCGGCGGGATTGGGAATTCGCGAGGACACGCGCCGAATCATCGGCAACGTCAGCCGCTTCGTGCCGCATTTGTTTTGAAGGCGGCGATGTGAATTGAGTTGGAGAGCGACACGAATTACAGGAATTATCGCGAAACAACGTTCGCGAATTTATGTTCGTGAGAATTCCTGAAATTCGTGTCGAAAATGGCCGAGCGAGCGCGTTAAATCGGACCGATGAATCCAGTCGCCAGATATCCCGTTCTTAATCCGAGTCGCAACTTGGAGATCCTTCGTTCTCTTCGTTTGCTTCTGTTTCATTGGGGGGAACTGCGCAGCAATCGTTCAACGATCCGGGCCTGCGCTCGCCCTCCTTGCCGGGCGCACGTTTTGAGCCGAAGCGCGGTTTGTGGATTGTCGGCGGCCATTGCTCTTTGTTTGTTTACACAGATTGTGCTCGGCAATGCTGATGAAGGCGAAGATTGGCCGCGTTTCCTTGGTCCGCGCGCGGATGGCACTTCACAGGAGAAGGGACTGTTGGAGAAATGGCCGGCTGGCGGGCTGCCGCTCGTCTGGGCGAAGCGCGTTGGCACCGGATACAGCGCGCCTTCTGTGCGCGGGAATCAACTCGTGTTGCACCATCGCCTCGGCGGCGAGGAAATCGTCGAGTGTCTGGACGCCACTACCGGAAAATCCCTGTGGCGTTATGGCTATCCCAGCCAATACATCGATCCCTACGGCTACAACAACGGCCCGCGCTGCACGCCGCTTCTCACCGCCGATCGCGGTTACACTTTCGGCGCCGAAGGCAAGCTGCTGTGCCTGGACCTGAAGAGCGGCCAGCTCCTCTGGCAACGTGACACCAGCACCGACTGGACCGTGCCCGCGGCGTTTTTCGGCGTGGGCAGCACGCCGATTCTGGAGGGAGATTTGTTGATCGTCATGGTCGGCGGCCAACCGAATTCCGGCATGGTCGCGTTCGATGCGAAGACCGGCAAATCTGTCTGGGAGAGCGTCGGCAAAAAGAACTGGACGGGCGTTCCGTTAACCGCCTGGCCTGGGGAGCGAAAGCTGGTCTGGAATGAATTTGAAAAGCAGGCCAGCTACGCCACGCCCGTCGCGGCCACGATGCATGGGCGGAGCAAGGTGTTTTGTCTCACGCGGCAAGGGCTGGTCTCGCTCGATCCCAAAACCGGCGACGTCGATTTCAGTCTGTGGTTTCGGTCGCGGCTCAACGATTCGGTGAACGCGGCGAATCCGGTCGTGGTCGATGATCTCGTCTTTATCTCGGGCGCGTATTACAAGGTCGGATCGGTCTTGCTGCGAGTGAAGGCGGACGGCAAAGGATTCGAGGAAGTCTGGCGCGACACGGTGTTGGAGATTCACTGGAACACGCCGATTTATCACGACGGTTACCTCTACGCCTTCAGCGGCCGCAACGAGCCGGACGCGCGCTTCCGTTGCGTGGAATTCAAGACCGGCAAACTCATGTGGGACCGCGACGAAACCTGGGTTCCGCACAGCAGCCCGACGCCGGAAGTTTATGGCCGTGGCTCGGCAATTATGGCCGAGGGCAAATTGATCGTCCTCGGCGAAGGCGGAAAGCTTGGGTTGTTCAAGGTGAATCCGAAGCAACCGGAAGAAATCTCACGCTTTCAAGTTCCGCAATTGCATTATCCCTGCTGGGCGGCTCCGGTGCTGTCGCGCAAGAAGCTTTACCTGCGGAGTGAAGATCAGCTCGTGTGCTTCAGCCTGGCCAAAAACTGAGAGCCTGAAGAACGGCCCTGAGTTTCACGATCAAGGTTCACTTGAGGTATTTCCGCTGCAACGTGCCTTTGACGTTTGAGGAAGTCCGGGTCGTCATGCCGACGGCATTCGTGCCGGCGTTCATCTGAGCAATGATACTGTAATCAAACTCCATCACTCTCTCCAGCGCCGCCATCGATGCGTCCACGGGGAATTTGCCGGACAGACGGAGCGCGCCAAACGCTTGTTTGACCTGCACTCCTGGCGGCAAAGGCGGCGTCAGCTTCTTCAGATAAACCTTGGTCGCGAGTTCGAGGCATTCCACATCGCCGACCTTGACGAGTCGCTCGAAGGTAGTCCGGCCCTGGATATCTGGACTGGTGATGCCCAGCCCCAGCCCTTTGAGAACGCCGCGCAACAGCTCCGGGTTGAGGTCCCAGCTTTCTCCCACCTTCTTGGGTTGATCGGTGGCGAAAATCTCTTCCATCGGATCTTCGTCCGCGTTGATCTCCATCCCGAGTTGCAGAATCCTCCGCGTTTCGAGGTCCACGGGCTTGCCGTTGACCTGGAACTGGAGGCTGCCTTTTTCGGACGTCGCCGTCACCACCGCGCGAGGCGGCAGCAGCTCTCGTTTGTATTTGTCCTCCACCCGAACACAATTGGAAATCGTGCAGGACGCTTGCATCACTCGTCCGTTGGAGTCGGTCTCCAGGATGCGCACGAGCCCGTCGAGTTCAGCGACGTAATTGGTTTTGTGTTCCGGTGAAGTTCGGCCGGCCAGCGATGCCGAGATCCGGCGCGTGTCCTGGAAGCGGCAGGAGAACTCGAACTCCTGGCCCGCCTTGGCCGGGCGCTTGGTTTGAATCCGGTGCTCTTGAGCGAACAGGGAGAACGCGGTGCAAACGGCGAGGGCGAGGCAAAGACGCAAGGTTTTCATGTGCTGGAGGATCATCTTTCTCCCACAAAAGTTCAATTACAGCTTGATGGCCCGCTTTTCGGGGCTTAACTTTCGACCCGGCTTTTGGCCAGGGCCCACGGAATGTGGACTTTCAAACCCCGCCAGGGCAGGAATGCAGCAACGGTAGTTAGCTCTGCATCTGCCGTGGTTACCCTGGCCATTCCATTTATGATTTAGGATTTATGATTTTCGATTTGGCACTCGTCGTTCACCAGGCATTGGCGATTGCTCGTCCACAAGTCGCAAATCATAAATCCTAAATCAGAATTCATAAATGTCCTACCAGGTCTTAGCGCGAAAGTATCGGCCGCAGCGGTTCTCCGACGTGGTGGGGCAAGACCACGTCACGCAGACCCTGAGCAACGCGATCCGGCAGAACCGGATCGCACATGCGTATCTCTTCGTCGGACCGCGCGGCACGGGCAAAACGACGTTGGCGCGCATCTTCGCCAAATGCCTGAACTGCACCGGCGGGCCCAGCGTGGATTTCCCGGACGATGACCCGCGTTGCCGTGAAATTGCCGAAGGACGGTCGCTCGACGTGCTGGAGATCGACGGCGCGAGCAATCGCGGCATCGAGGAAATCCGGGAGCTGCGCGAGACGGTGAAGTACGCGCCGGCGAGCTCCAAGTTCAAAATCTACATCATCGACGAAGTTCACATGTTGACGAAGGAGGCGTTCAACGCGCTTTTGAAGACGCTCGAGGAGCCTCCGGCGCACGTGAAATTCATGTTTGCCACCACCGAGGCGGAGAAAGTCCTGCCCACGATTCTGAGCCGATGCCAGCGATTCGATCTGCGGCGCATCCCGACTCCTCTGATTGTCAAACACCTCGCTCAGATCGCCGCCTTGGAAAAGGTGACCGTTGATGACGCGGCGTTGCACGCGATTGCGCGCGGGGCGGATGGTTGCATGCGCGATGCCGAGTCCGCGTTGGATCAACTGATCAGCTTCTGCGGAGAGAAAATCGTCGAGGCCGATGTGCTGGGGATGTTTGGTCTGGCGGCCCGATCTCAGATTCTGGAACTGGCGCGCACGGTGTTGGCGGGAGAGGCCGAGGCCGCCCTTCGCCAATTGAAAGATCTGGCCCAGAACGGCAAGGACTTGAGCCGGCTGCTTTCCGATCTGTTAAATCACTTCCGCAATTTGCTGCTCTTTCAGATCTCGCGCGGGGATTTGAATCTGCTGGAGGTTTCCGAACTCGAAGCCGCGGCGCTGGCCGAGCAGTCCTCCGGCATCACCGCGGAGGCGTTGACCCGCGTGATGGAAGTCCTGACTGAGACCGAGGGAAAACTCCGGGACGCGGCTTCGAAGCGCATTGTGATCGAAGTCGCAATCCTGAAGGCGATCCAAGCCAGGAATGCCGTTTCGATCGATGTCCTGGTCAACAAGCTTCAGCAGTTGCGATCTGAAGCCGGAGCGGGCCCGGCGGCAGCGCCGGTTCCGGCCGCGGCTTCCGAGCTTCTACCGCCGGGGAATCGAAGAGATCAGAAAGCGCCGCAGGCGGCTGAGATTCCCGGCGCGGTCCAGCCACCGCCGGTCGAGACTCTGGCGCCGGTTGGACAAACGCAGGACCTGGCGGGGTTATGGAGAAATGTGCTCGAAGCGGTCGGACGAGTGAGTCCCTTTGCCCGGACTTACCTGCTCGAAGCGCATCCCGTCTCTTTCACCAAAAATGTGCTCACGATCGGTTTCGATCCTGAATTCTCGGATCACATCGGATTGGTTGACAATTCGAAAAACCGGACGCTCCTTCAGACAAAGATGCGCGAGCTGGGTTGCGGCGACGCCCAGGTGAAATTCATGGTGGCGAACGCTCCTTCGGGTTGGATTCGGCCTCAGGCGGAAACCGCCAGTGCGCCCGCGGCGCTGGCGCCGCGCGCGACGACCACACCTGAACCGCACCCGGCAAAGAACGACCCGCCGCCCATCACGAAAGAAGATTTCAAGAACGATCCGCTGATCAAGCAGGCGTTGGAAATCTTCAAAGGAACCATCGTGGAAGTCCGCGCCTGACCGGAGAACCGCTAACTCACAACTCTCAACCTTCAACTCTCGACAAATTCTATGTCCAGCATTGGCAAACTCATGAAACAAGCCGCGCGCATTCAGCGGCAGATGGAAGAGGTCCAGGCCCAACTCGCCGCCAAGACCGTCGAAGCCACCAGCGGCGGGGGCGTGGTCAAAGCCGTGGCGAAATGCGACGGAACCCTGGCATCGGTGAAAATCGACCCGCAAGCGATCAATCCGGCAGACCCGCAGATGTTGGAGGACCTGGTTTTGACCGCCGTGAACAACGCGCTGAGCCAGGCCAAGGAGTTGTCGTCGTCTGAAATGGGCAAGGTGACAGCGGGTTTGAATATCCCGGGGTTAATGTAGGGAGAGCCGGCCAAAGAGAAAACTTTGTAGCAACCCTTTGTCGGAACCTTTGTCGAGCGGGCCGGAATTCCCCGAAAAATCGACTAAGTTGCCGACAAGGGCGTTTCAAACAAGCTCTAAAGACGGGAGTCCAGGCTGATTTCATGGCTTCTCTTCCTGAACCGATTACCAGCCTGATCGCTGCGCTGGGGCGATTGCCGGGCATTGGCCCGCGTTCCGCCGAGCGGATCGCACTCCATGTCGTGCAGTCTGAGGCTCCCTCGGTCAAGGAACTCGCCCGGCTGCTGGTAGCGGCTCGCGAGAAAATCGGGGAGTGCTCGGCTTGCGGCGCCTTGACCGAGCAACAACCCTGCGAAATCTGCCGCGACCCTCGCCGGGACGGGTCGCTCATTTGTGTTGTGGAACGTCCGGTCGATATCCTCAGCATCGAAAGACCGGCGACTTATCGCGGCCGATTCCACGTCCTGGGCGGGAAGATCTCTCCGTTGAACGGCATCGGGCCGGAAGATTTGCGGATCGCTTCGTTGGAAGCGCGCCTCGGGAATGAGAAGATTCAGGAAATCATTATCGCGCTTTCGTCCGACGTCGAAGGGGACGCGACGAGCTTTTATCTGGCGCAACGCCTGGGGCGGAAAAACGTGAAGGTGACACGGATCGCGCACGGGTTGCCCGTGGGCAGCGGATTGGAGTTCGCAGACGGGTTGACCTTGAGCAAGGCGATCGAAGGACGGAGACCTCTTGCGTAATGGCCGGGCGATCCACTCCAGCGATCGTTTTCGATCTCGGCAAAGTGCTGCTGGATTTTGATTACTCCGTGGCCGTGGCAAAACTTGAGGCCCAATCAAGAATCTCCGCTCTCGAACTGAAAGGGCTCCTCGATCAATCGCCGCTGCTCTACCGCTACGAGACCGGTCTGGTTTCCACGGAAGAATTCTTTGCCGTGGTTCAGCGCCAGGCCGGTTTTCGCGGTGATCTCAAGGAATTCGGGGCCATCTTCGGCGACATCTTTTCTCCGATCGAGCCGATGATCAAACTGCACGCGGATCTCCGCGCCTTGGGGCTGCCCACTTACCTTTTCTCAAACACGAACGCGCTCGCCATCGAACATATCCGTGGCCGGTATTCTTTCTACGGCCTGTTCCAGGGCCATATCCTTTCGTTCGAGCACGGCGCGATGAAACCGGATCCTAAACTCTACGAAGTCGTGGAAAGGCTCGCCGGCCTTCGAGGCGGAGACTTGCTCTACATTGATGATCGGCCGGAAAATATCGCCGCGGGCCACGATCGAGATTGGCGGACCATTCTTCATGTTGCTCCCGATGCAACCCGTGGCGCAATTCGTCGAGCGGGTTTGCGTGTTTGACAGAGTGGAGTTCAGCCCGCATCAATGCGTTTGGGCAGATTTCCGAGCCGGAACTTCACGCTCTGTCTGGAATGGTGGTCCGTCAGCCGTGGCCTCTCGGCTTGAAGATGCCGCACGCGTTGGTGGTTCAGGGGAGGCCAGCTTGTATTCGTTGAGCTTGTTTCTGAGAGTCCGGATGTTGATGTCGAGGAGCTTGGCGGCCTGGGTGCGGTTCTGCTGGCAGAGATCAAGAGCTGTTAAAATGTGCTTCTTCTCGATCTCGTAAAGCGTCAAAAAGGGCTGATCCTCCCGGACCACTTCGGCAGGCCGACCGTTGGACGCCGCCGTCAGCTCCTGGCGCTTGGCGGCGGCCGAATCGACGTTCAGGTGCTCAAAGCCGATGCAGCTTTCGGGTTCACATAGAATGACCGCCCGCTCAACCACATTCTGCAGTTCCCGGACATTGCCCGGCCATTTATGGCTCAACAGGATTTGATGGGCTCCGGGCGTTAATCCACGCACATTGACTCCATGCTTACGAACAAAGCGATGGGCGAAATTCTCCGCCAGGAAAAGAATGTCTTCCGGTCGATCGCGCAGCGGGGCGACCTGAATTGGCACCACGTTCAGGCGGAAATATAGGTCTTGCCTGAATTCAGCTCTCTCGACGCTTTCCTCAAGCTTTCGATTGGTGGTCGCGAGGACTCGCACGTCCACTTTGATCGTTCGGGTTCCTCCAACGCGCTCGAACTCTCTTTCCTGAAGCACACGCAGCAGTTTTGCCTGCATCGCAAGCGAGATTTCGCTGATCTCGTCAAGCAGGATCGTTCCTCCGTGGGCAAGTTCAAATCGGCCTTCCCTTTTGTTGAGGGCACCGGTGAATGCGCCCTTTTCATGCCCGAATAATTCGCTTTCGACCAGATTCTCCGGCAGGGCGGCACAGTTCACCTTGATGAAGGGCGCGCCGGACCTGGGGCTGAGCCGATGCAAGGCCCGGGCAACCAATTCCTTTCCCGTACCGCTTTCTCCCTGGATGAGAACAGTGGCCTGGGTTTGAGCGATCTTTCGAATGAGCTGACGGAGTTGATCCATCGCTTTGCTCTTGCCCAGGAGCTCATTCTGGCTCTCCTGATCCTCGTTGAGGCTGAAGTACTGATTGACCTTAAGGATGTGAGTGAATTTCTCAGCTTTCTTGAGCGCAACATCAATCTGGTCGTTCGAAAACGGTTTGATCAAGTAGTCGAATGCTCCGCAGCGCATGCATTCCACGGCCGATTCCACCGACCCAAATCCGGTCATAATGACAATCAGCGGTTTGCTCGGACGGAGATTGAGTTCCTTCAAGAACTCCGTTCCGTCACCGTCCGGTAGGCGGAGATCAAGGAACATCAAATCGAAGTTGTCCCGGGCCAGATAACTCTGCGCATCCTCAATCGTCTCGACGGCGGCGACATCTATGCGGCGGCCTCGCAGGTAATGCGCGAGGTTCTTCCGGAGGAACTCTTCGTCTTCGACCAGGATGACTTTCTCGATAGGCATCGGATTCAGTCCCCGTCAAGAAGCGCGCTTGCCAGTATAAAGCCGGGCGACGAAGTGTGGATTCTGTCGGTTCGCTGAAGGGAGACGATTCGGAGGGACCATCTGGTGCCGGAGCAGCAGTTGTTCGTTTTCCCGGTCCAACACGATGGTCTTCATGATCAGATCGAGCGTTTGGCGGATCAAATGCCCGACCTCTGGCCGCTTGGCCCGAGTGCTCGGCGGGACGCGCAGCCAGGACGTCTTATGGACGGAAAGCCGCATCTGTGCGTCGCTCAGCCGCTCCAGGATATCCTTTCGGGTCTGCTGGAATTGGTGGATGGCCTGAGGATCCTTGGAATTGAGATACTGGTTTTCGCGCCGAACTACCGAATGAATCTCCTCGCAGATCCTGAAGTAATGCCGCAATTCATCGACGAAGGTCTCCAAGGGCTCGGACGTCTCTGCCAGACTCATGGTCGTTTCGGTTGAAACCAGCAGTTCAATTCGGTTTCCCAGCCACTTTGAGCGAGGGTCGCCAAGGAATGATCTCGAGTCGAACTCGCGCCATGCTCACCAGAAACTGGAGATTCTCTGAGAGTTTGCCCTCGTTTTTCTCGGCTAGCGCGACAATTTCCTCGTAAGCCTTTTTAGCCTCCGCGTAGGCCTTCTCAGGATCCGAAATGAGAGCAAGCTTTTCAGAGCACAGGCCGATCTGGTAGTAGAGCGGGAGTTGCCAACCTGGTGAAGTATCCAGGCCGACCAGTCCGCGATACACTTGGACCGCATTGGGAACATCTGGTTCGAGATAAAGTTGGTTCCCGATTTCGTTTCCGGCCTTCATTTTCCAGCCCTTCCATTTGCTGGCCAAGTTTTCCGGGGCAACCTCCACCGCTTCCAATAGTCGCATCAGTTCACGCAACGCTTCCTGTTTTTGGCCGGAAGTCTGGTAGGCCGAGGCAAGGAGATAGCGAACCTCCGCCTGATATTCAGACGCCCCGTACTGTTCCAGGAATTCCAATCCCTGCTTGATTGTGGCGTCGTGGTCTTTGGCGTCCGCCAGGGCTCGAATGAGCTTGGTCTTGATCACAACGCGATTCAACTCATCGCTCTGGTCCTGGAGCAAGACTTCGTAGAATTTCGCCGCCTCTTTGTATTTTCCTTGCGAGTAGGTGGTATCGGCAATCTCCGCCTTTGCGGTCAGGGTCACGCGTTGACTGTAGAGGAGATCCTCCACCGGAAGCCGTGTCGCGGCGGTTCCCACCAAATAGAATTTCGAGACAGCCAAGTCATTCGCGCCCATCTTCCGCAGAATGTACCCTTGACGAAGGAGAACCTCCGGGACGATCGAATCGGTTGGAAACAGTTCGATGTATTCGGCGAGCAGTTGAAGAGCATTTTCATAATCACCCTTCGCTTCGGCAATCTCGGCCAGTTGCAGCCGGGCCAAACGCTTGATATCGGTCTTGATGTCTTTGCTCGCGCCGCTGGCCAGAATCTCGCGCAACAACTTGGTAACCTCGAACAACTCGTTCGATTCGCCCCGCAATTCTCGAACTCGTTGAAGCTTTTCCACCGCCTCTGCGCTCTGCCTCAATTGGTACTCCGGCATCGCTTTGAAGGAGAGATTGTCATTGGTGCTCTTTCCGACAGTGAGGTCGCTCGGCAACTCCATCGGTTTTGCGGGCTTTGAAGCGGCGGGAGTGGGCGCGACCGCAGGCGTCGTCGCAGGACTGTCGTGACTCGATGTGGAGTGTTCGGCGGAATTGAGCTGCCCTGCAAGCGCCAGGAATCCACAGGCCACGCCCCAAACGCGGCAAAGGTCATTTCTCATCATGGTCATAGTCGCTCCCGCTGGATTCATTTAACCTCGTAACTCGCGGAGCTCGAAGGTTTCTCCTCTCGGACGGGCACTCGGAAACTGACGGCGTTGGTCAGGAGCAATTCCACTTCGTTGGGCTTGCCGGTCGAGAAGAATCGGACGAGCATCTGGGGACTCACCGAACCCAAATCCACGGGCGCCGCTGGGATCTGGCCTTGTGCGCGATTCGTCGTGAAATTACTGACGAGCGCGGTGACCGAAGGTCCGACGACGGATGGGGGAAGTGCGGGTGGCGGCGGGCCTTTCCCGACGGGCAAATCCGTGGTCGGTGGCGCAAAATCAGAGCTAAAAACTGGCTGCGGATCGTAGGTGATCGGTAGCGGAGGGAGGTAGGCTACGGGCGGTTTTGGCGGCGGCGCGAACCTCAATCCCGGAGGTGAAGCCTTGCTCAGATAGCCCTGGCTGGGAGCGGGCTTGGGAATCGCTGGAGATGACGGGGCAGCGGACTTCTTGGCGGCTTGAGAATAGACCCAGCAAGGTCCGCAGATCAGCGTCAGTGCCACCATGGCCAGACTAAACGGAAGTTTTGGGGTCAAGATTGCGGATGATTTGAAAGGCTTTTGGCTCATAGAACAGCGTCACAGGCCGACACAGGCCTTTGGACTCGTTAGCTCTTGGAACGCGTTTTGCCGCGGCACAAGAGATTTCTTGCCCAGGACAAAAAATACCCAGGCACCTCGGTGTTTTGCCACGGTGCCTGTCATTTTTTTCCGGCTAACAGTGTCGCGTGAGCTAAAAGCACTGTCAATGCCAAAACGGATCCTGGCATCCTGGCCGGGGCGACTCGTCCAGCGTCCGCTCCGAACGATTTCCTTGAATGACTCGGCCCTCGTTCCGAGAGCGTCAATCAGCCCTTATATCCCAGCAGCTTGCGCTCCTTAATCGTTTTCGCAACTTGAGGAGGAACCATTTCTTCCCAGGCCGAATCACTCGATCGAATCTTGGCCAGCGCGTCCCGCGAGAAATACGAGAGGTAACTTTCCTCGTAGTCGCGCAAACCCAGGATATACTGGTTTTCGATCAGATAGGCATAAAGGTGCCTCAAATGCGAAGCCACGCGCAGATTGCCGGCGGTCAGCACGCTCCCAGAAGTTGGATCCTTGTAAGGATAAACATAAAGGCGCAGTCCATTGCGAAAGAGCCGGCCGAAGGATTCGAGGATACCCCCATCCAAATCTGTGTAGTACTTCTCTTCAAAAAGCTCCCGCAACGTGGGAACTCCCATGGCGACGCCGATCAATTGTTTCGTGTTTCTGAAGAAATACGAGGCCAGTCGATGATATTCCAGATAGTTCGAGATTAAGACCGTTTTGCCCACGGAACTGAGGATATCTACCCGATCAAGGAAATCTTTGTGGTCGATCACGCCGCCATCGGTGAGGTTCTTGAGCGTCATTTCCAGGAGCACGACAACTTGATCTCCCTGGATTTGAGGCTCCTGGACGAGCTGCGCGAGCGAGCATTGAAGCATGTGCAGTGTCGTCTTGGTGACAGGACGAAAACTGCCGCGTTCGACCAGAATCGGCTTCTTGTAAAGGACCTCAGCCGCCTGAACCACTTCGCCATCAGCATTGAACATCGCCGCCAGGGCCAAGCCTTTTTGTACAAGTTGCAGGCTCATCAGGCGGTTATCAACCTTCTCAAAAGCCGGCCCGGAGAATTTGATCATATCCACTTCCACGCGTTCAGGCGTTAATCCGTCCATCAACGACGAAATCAATTCCTCGGGGTCTTCATGCAGAAAAATCGCTCCATAGATAAGATTCACTCCCATGATACCGAGCGTCTCCTGCTGTTGGAGGTTCTCCTTGTCCAGCATCCGCACATGGATAATGATGTCCGCCGGCGGTCCACCCGGTTGAACTTGCATCCGGATTCCCATCCAGCCTTGCCCTTCATCCGGCCGCGTAAAGCTCCGTGCCGTCACGGTGTCGGCAAACGCAAAGAACTTCGTGTTGCTGCCTCGCTTCTCCTTCAAACGCTCGTGCAGCAGTTCATATTCGTGTTCCACCATCTTTTGAAGCCGCTCGCGACTGACGTACCGTTTGCTCGGACCGTAAATAGCGTCGCTGATGGTCATGTCGTAAGCGGACATGGTTTTCGCGATCGTGCCGGCCGCTCCCCCGACCCGGAAGAACCATCGGGCCACTTCCTGTCCAGCGCCGATTTCAGCGAAAACGCCGTACTTGGTTGGATCCAAATTGACGCGCAGCGCTTTTTGATGAGTATCAAGTCGATCACTTTTCATATGGCTTTAGTAGTGCTGGAGGAGCCGCGCGCGAGCTTCGAGAGGGGTGTGGCGAATTGCTGGCGGGCGTGAGGGCGAGTTCAAGAGTATCGAATTACAACTGGACAACGCTGTTTTGTGTCGAAACCGTCGCGACTCTGGGTTTATTGACTGTGTCTAAACAGAGATTACTTGCCGCAAGCTCAGATTAAATCAAGCGCAAAGACACCCAGCACCCAGCCTGAAATCCACCGGGGCCAAGAACCGAGCCCGTTTCCCGCTATTCACCCGGTTTCTTTTTCTGCAAGCGGCCCAGAGTGCGCTTCAGAAAATTGTCGATCTCCACTTGCTGCTTCGGGGAAAAACCCTGGAAAGTGTCGTCGCCGCGCGAATTCTCTGAAGGCGTGTCCGATGACGTTGCATTCCGGCTTACTTCCGGTTCGGGCATATCGGCCGGCGGAGGAGCAGCTTCCTCTTCGTCTTCTGGCGGCGCAGCCCCAACTCCAGGTTGATCAGCAATGATGGGCGGGTTCGACGGAGGCAAAACGATGTTCGGGGGCGAGGCAGTCACCGGCGCCCCATTGCTCTGCCGCCACCGCCCCGATTCCAAGTTGGCCAGCTTGTTGTGCAGCACGATCAGTTCTCGGGTTTCCCGATAATGCTGCTCCTCGATTTTTTGTTTGAAATCCTGAAGTTTTTCGGAAATCGGCTGGAGCAACAGATTGAGGTTAGTTTTGTTGAGATCGCTCAGGGTTTGCGACTCTTCTTCGAGGACCTGTTGAACGACGTTCTTGAACTCCTGGCTCAGCTTATTCTGAAATTGGGAAAGATCGGTCTTTTGGTGTTCGAGCTTCTGCTCCAAATGGCTCCGCCCGGCGCGTTCCCTTGAAAGCTCCGCGTGCAAAGAAATATTGAATTGCCGCTCCTGCGCCAGATCACTCTGCAGGTTCTGGCGCTGGTCGTCGAGGATTCGATTCCGTTCCGCAATCTTGGCGAGTTCGATCTGCAGCGCATTCTGGTTCGCCTCCAACGCGCGCCTTTCCTCTTCCGCGAGCCGCCCAACCGCAGATTGTTTACCCCGGTGTGCCAGCCAGCCGGTGCCGAAACCAACTCCGAGTCCCAGGAGCAAGCAGAGTACGTCAGCACCCATAGGAAGATCGAAAGGGGTCCGCCGAGGGCGCGGCCATTTCAAGCGAAGCTTGGTTGGGCGCGATGGTGGAGGTTGGCGAAATCATATTTGGAGCCGATCTCAGCGAGCCGACTCAAGTTTGTATTGGATTATTTAGCAGAATTTGGTAGTTCATCAAGGGTTGTTATGCCGTTGAAGATAACATTTTTAAACCAGAAGGGAGGGGTCGGAAAATCCACCTCGACCGTTCTGATTGGCGCTGCTTTGAGCGCCGCAGGTTACCAGGTTGCTTTTGAGGACACCGACAGCCAGGGCTCCCTCACGATGTGGACAAATAAGATCGGCAAGCTGCCGATGATTCATGAATGCCCCACTGCCGAAGTGATTATTTGCGATACGCCTGGCCGGATCGATCTGAATCAGGAAGAGCACGAAGGGTTTTTTCGGACGATCATTCAGTCCAGCGATCGGCTGGTCATTGTTTCAGAAAAGAGTCTGTTCAGCACTCAGGCGTCGATCCCCATGATTGAACTGGTTAAGAAATACATGCGGCCCGAGGCCAAAGCCATGATCCTTTTCAACAAAGTCCGGAACCGCACTTTGGTGGGGCGCCAGGATGAACTGGAGATGGCGCAAGATCTCGGCTTGCCGGTCCTTAAAAACTCGCTGCCTCTGGCCGCGGCGTATGAGAACGTGCAGATCGAAGGCTTCACCGCCGTGTTAGGAAAAAACCGGGAGAAAATATTTTCGTTGGCGCTCGAAATCCTTAAATGAGTAGCAAAGCTTCCAGCTCACTCAAAGAACTCAAAGGATTACGGGAAGCGGTCCTCGCCGAGGAGAAAGCTCGGACGCAAGCCTTGCTGCAAAACCTCCCCGAACCGTCGTCCATTTTGCGATCCGAGGAACCTGTTGCTCCGCCTGTAGTTGATCAGGCCGTGGATCAGCCCGAAGAGAGCGAGCCTATGCTCGCCGAACCTGCGCCACTGCCACCACCAGGCCAGCCGCCCAGCCCAAGAGCCCCGGCCCCGCGACCGGCCGCGCCGCCGGTTAATCGCGCGAAGCCCAACAAAGAGCCTGCTTTAATCATTCCTCTGACCCCCAGGATTCAAGAACGCTTGACGCGACACGTAGAAGGTGCTCGGTGGGGTCCGGCTGAACTCGTCATGGAGATCATGCGCGTCGCCCTCCATCAGGGTTATCCAGCCGTGCAATGTGGTGATGAACTAATTGCCAAAGTCGGAACTTATCGCACCTACGAACGGAATCCGTTGGAAGCGGTTCTTAGAATCGTCAGCGGTCAGGGTGTGTTCAACGTCACCGTCAAGCCTCAGAACCCGGATTACCAACATTGGTTGTCCTATTTTGTGGAACAAAAAGCGCCCGATCCGGAACAATCGGCTCAGCAGGTCTGCCTTTTCTCGCTCCAGTCCTACTTGGAGAGCGTTGAGGATTTCAAACCGCAAGACTGGGTCAAAAACTTTTCGCCTGAATCCTATTCGGTGGCCCTCTCGCCCTGATTCGGAGGGATAATTCTCGAAAATCACTGAGTCGGAGTAATGGAGTAGTGGAGTGCTGGAGTGTTGAGAATCCCAATACCCCAATACTCCACCACTCCCCAAAAAGAAAAAGGCGGCACGGGAAGTGCCGCCTGTGATTTGCGGCCGGAATGCTCCGGCCCAAGGTGGAAGATTAACCCAACAATCTCAGCGCCGACTGCGGGAGCAGGTTCGCTTGCGCCAGCATCGCGGTGCCCGATTGCACCAGGATGTTCAGCTTCGCAAACTGCGTGCTCTCATCCGCCACATCGACGTCCTTGATCCGGCTGTTCGCCGCCGTCAGATTCTCATTGAGAACCGTCAACTGCTCGCTGGTCAGATTCAACCGCTGGATGTTCGCGCCGATTTGCGCCCGCATGTTCGCCAAGGCCTGGATGGCCGTCTTGATCTGGTTCAAGGCGGAGTAAGCCGCCGTTGAGGTCGAGATCGAGATGCCGCTGTAGGCATTGAGCACACCGGTGGAGGTCGCGCCCGCCAGATCCGCCGTGTTGGCGCTGAAGGTCACCGCATCGCTGTCGATGGTGATGCTCAGGCCCGAACTGGTGAACAAGCTCACCCCGTTGAACTGCTTGCCCGTGATGTCGCTGATGTAACTCTGCAACTGGGTGAACTCCGACTGGTAGTTGGAGAGGTCGGAGTTGGTCTTGGTGGTGTCCTGCGCCAGGACCGACAACTCACTCATCCGATCCAGGGCTTTCTGCACTTTCTGCAGAAACCCGTCCTGGGTCTGGCTGAAGGAGACGGCGTTCAGCACGTTCACATTGGCCGCGGTGTTGCGGTTGATCTGCGCGTCGAACTTGATCGACTGCGCCATGCCCGCCGCATCATCTTCCGGAGAAGTGATGCGCGAGCCCGATGACAAGCGAGCCAAGGACTTGGACAGCGCTGTGGAGGATTGCCCCAGCAAACGCGAGGCGTTCATGGCTGAGGTGTTGGTATTGATAACCATAAGACAATTCCTTTTGTCTGTTGTTATGTTCTGCGTCCGGCATCCGTGCCGGTGGAAAACCTTGGTCCAGGCGTTTTCCAGCTTTCCTGTGCGGCAGAAAAGGCTGCCGCGACCTATGGTTGAACAGGCATTTCCACAGCCCCAAAGGCTGTTGAAGGTCGATCAACGACCGACGCCGTTCCAACCAAATTGCAGGCGTTCCCCAGAAGCGGTTCATCTGGAGAACCGCGCCGGTGCGCCATAAAGGATTTGTCAACGCTGCATTCGATCACCTCGTGCCTTGCACCGAGGCATGCGCGAGAATTGCGCCCGCACTGCGGGACCACCGCGCACGCACGCCGCGACACATCCACCGCCGTTCAGACCACTGTGTGACGGAACGTGTGCGGTGTGCTCTTCATGGCTCCGTTCAGCATCCCGCGCATCTGTTGCGCAGGAGCTCAATTAAGGCTGCGGTGTCGGAGTGAACGGCCTGCACCGCCTCCGAAAGGCACGAGCGAATGAAGCAAGCGGGCAAAGCTACAAGCCTGCCCAAGGATTCGTGTTGGTTTGTGTCTTCATCTGTTCATCAGAAAAATGCGGCTTCGATCGGGAGGCGGACCACTCCTCAGCCATCACTCTGGCGCTAACCCGATGAGCTCTCTTTGAGAGCAGTCAGCCCCATGTGGTCCAGCGGTGGCCTCGACAATGCCTGCCCGCTTGGGGCGCACAGTGGATTTGCACAACCCGGTGTTTGCGCCGGTCCTGGCCGTGCGGGAATCACCGTGCCATGCGCCACAAGGCCAGCGTCGGCGCTGCTCAAGCTGCTTCAGGCAACGGCTCAAATGCGGCCGCAATGCCGCGGCCATCAAGAAAGGCCGGACTCGTCCAGAGCAGGGCGGTTTGATTGGCCGCCGATCGTCTGGCAGCCGCGAGCAATTCCCCATTGGCAAAGAGCGCGACAGAATTTCCCGCCTTGAATTGCTTGGCTTGGATCTCTTCGACGTAACTGGCGCCGAGGTGCTCGTCTCCGCAGGCTAGAGCAAGGTTCACGATTTTAGAGGTGGTCCCTTCAGGAGAGCCGCATTGGCTGAAGGTCCTTTGGTCCGGTTCGCCGTGGCGCCAATTCAACGAATCGCATGTTCCCGAAGTTGGGTCCGGAGGAGATTCCCTGCCGGAGGCGGAGGGATTGAACTGAATGATCATAAGACAAATCCTTTTGTCTTTTCATGGCTGGCGGCATCCTTGCCACCGGAAACCTGATTTCAGGCGGTTTCCGTTTTCCTGGGCAGCAACCGAGTCACTGCTATTGGTAATAGTCGGCCAATTTCAGGCTGACTTGAGGGCCGATCCAAAATGTTTCAGGCGAATCGGGATTGCGAAGTTCTCGGGGCTGTTCAGAATCCATTCTCAAACGTGTTCGGCCGATCGTTTTGAACGTCACCAGGTAAAAGGATAAATCTTCTATGGCACCCGAAGACGCATCGCTCCTAATTTCGTTTGTGCTCGGGGGGCGCAATGACGGTTACCTGGGCGATTTCAAGTGGCGGCTGAGTACCTGCATCAACTATCTCGCGAACAATCTCGCAGCGCTTCACTGCCTGAGCGACGCCGAAGTCGTGGTGTGCGATTGGGGCAGCGAGACACCGCTCGCGGAGGCCTTGGATCTCGACGAGGTCGCTCGCAGCATCACGCGCTTTGTCCGAGTTCCACCCACGATCGCTCGGATGTCTCAAAAGGACAGCCCTTTTCCTTACGTCATCGTTCAGAACGCGGGGATTCGCCGCGCAAGAGGGCAATTCATCGCCCAGACCGATTCCGACATTCTATATCCGCTGGGTTCCTTGGAGAGGTTGCTTGGCCTCCTGAACGCGGGCTCCTACCTCGGGACACCGCTGGATAAGGCGCTGTTCGTGGCCAGCCGCAGACAACTGCCGCTGGCGGTGGCGCAGAAGCAGCCTGGTCCCGACGAGATCGATCGATATCTCACGCTCTACGGAAACATGCTCAAGCTCGACCGGCTCTCCGTCGGATTCCTGGCCCCGTCGGCACTGACCTTGATGCATCGGTCCCTCTGGGAAGCTTGCGCCGGTTATGACGAGCGGCTGATTTATTGGGAATGGATGGACATCGATCTGTATTTGCGCGTCACGCAACGTTGTCCCTGGTTTGATCTGGCGAACTCCGGCGTCCATTTGTACCACCTCGAACACAAGAAGAAATAGGGTTGGCGTTTTCACGAATCAGGTTCGGGTCGGCTGAAAGTTCTGCCAAAGACCAGAACGACTGGATTCGTGACAAATCTGTTTCCATCACTGATTCTGGACCTGTTATGCGTTACGCCATCAAATG
>JACPRI010000240.1 GCA_016190065.1 Verrucomicrobiota bacterium | reverse complement strand
TCGCGGCCCCAGAGCGGAGCGCTGGAAGCGAATTGGCCGCGCGTTGTTCGGCGAGGAGCCCCACGCCCCTGTTGTCCTGCATCCCGGCGGCATGCACTGGGTCTGGAATGAGTTCCGCGACGAAAAATGGCTGGACATTCACGGCTACCAGAGCGGCCACGGCGACGACGACCGTACGCTGCGCTGGATTTTCGAAGGACCGCCGGCGACGGATTGGAAGAAAGAACCGGCGCGGCCCTTCATCAATCTTGAACCGCCCTACGAAAATCACGTCGCTTACCAATCACAAACTCGAATTGCGCCACTGACAGTCCGGCGCGCAATCTATTGGAGTCTGCTGAACGCTCCGACGGCGGGCGTGAGCTACGGCGGACACGGTGTTTGGGGTTGGGACGACGGCACCAAGCCGCCCATGGACCATCCGCGCACCGGCGTGCCGCTGCCGTGGCAAAAAGCGCTTCTCATGCCGGCGGCCGAACAAATGGCTCACGTCGCGTCCTTCTTCACGTCGATTGATTACTGGCGCTTGCGCCCTGCTCCGGAAGTCCTCGCGTCGCAGCCCGGTAAACAAGAGGCGCGCCGCCACGTTGCCGCCGCGCGATCCGAAGCGGGCGATCTTCTGGTCGTTTACGTGCCCGAAGACCGGAACGTGGAGATTCTTCAAAAAAGTCTGCCGCCGAATTTCCGGGCGAGCTGGTTTAGTCCCAGGACCGGAGAAAAACCTTCGGTCGTCGCCGTGGTGAACGATCAAGCCATTCAATTCGCGACGCCGGATGAAGGGGACTGGCTGCTCCTGGTGAAATCTGCTGAGTAACTGTTGAATCGTTAAAAACGTTACCACGTTAAGGCAGTTAAGAAGAGTTTGCGCTGCGGGCATGCCTCAAGCGCTCTCCGTGTTCTTCGTTGTTTACCCGCGCTGCAATCCCAAAAGCAACAGCACTAAGTCCACGATGAATAACAGCACGATCGTCGTTTCCAGGATCAGCATCCAGCGATTGATGTGATCGTGCTGCAGAAGCTGGTAGAGATCGTCGAGGGTCTTGAGTTTTTCATCGATGGTGCGGTGCCAATCCCCCAGGTGGAAACGCCCCGAGATGCATTCGTAAAGGCGCGCGAGGTGCCAGTCGCCAAAAAACTTTGTGATGTTTGAGAGTTCGTCGCTGAACCGCGCCATGTCAATCCGGAGTTCGCGCAACTCCCGCAACACCTGGCGGCGGCGGCGGAGCGGTTGCTCGCCCAAATCCCGATACGAGCGTTCCAATGCATCGTCGAGCAGCCGATCGTACGCTTCGAGTTCGGCCAGTTGCAGATTGGCCAGTTCCATCACATAAAGCGTTTCGTCAAAATTGCTCCGTTCATCGACGATCAGCGCCGCGTCCCAGTCGATGACGGCGAGATCGTTTTCGTAATAACTCAGATGCCGTGCCGTTGATTCGTCCGATTCTTGTTTGGAGAGGCGGTCGATTTCGGGTTCCTGGGTGAGCAGGGAAGCAACCTGGCGGCGCTGGATTGGCAGCCACTCTTCAGCGCTCAACGGCGTTCCCTCGGCGTTCCGCAAAGGCGCGGCCAGGCAGAAAACCGTATAGGCTTCCTCTTCTTCCAGCTTCGCGACGGGGCGAACGTAGTAGGACGCAAGTTCGCTCCGAATGTCCTCGGCCAGGCGCCGGGCTTCGCCGTGCAGCGGGCCGCTGGTGAACTCCAGATCGTGATAGCCGACCAGATCCTCAATGCGGTCCACCTCGAACGGAACGCGGATGGTAATGCTGATCGCCCCGACCGGCAGCAATTTCACCGTCCGCTCGACTCGGACCGGCCCGTGCGGCCCGATCCGTTCCACGGACGGCAGACGGGCCATTTGCGGTCTGTAAAAGAAGAGTTGGCGCGGACTGCGCTTGCTGGCGTCCATCTCGAATTGCGCGACCGGTTGTCCAAGCAATTCCCGCACTGGTTGGCGGGACATTTCGTAGGCGACGTCGAACGCGTAGATATAAACAACTTCTCCGACGTAACGCTTTGCGAACACGGCTTCGTCCCGGAGATCGATTTTTCCAGCCTGTTGAAGCGAGATCATAATCTGGCCACAACTTAAGCCACGGCTTCCGAAGTGTCCATGCGTGGGACAGTTCATTCACTCCCCGACGCCCGTCCTCGGGCGCAGAAGCGCCGGAATGGCAGGCGGCGCAGGAAACCTCCAGTGTACTCGACAAGGCGCAACTTGCTGCAAGCGGGACGGTCGCACTCCGGTAAACAGATACCAGGCTGGAAGCCTGCCCGACACTCAACTAAGGCTAGACGGCTTTGGGCGGAAGTTGTCTAATCCCGCTTCTCTTAAAACGACGACAAACTATGATGGGAATTTGGAGATTGCTCTCTCGACTTTTACTGGTCATGGCTCCGGCGGGGGGGGTCTCGACTGACAACACCGAGGCCGCATTACCCCAACTGAAAGTCGGCCCCAATAAACACTACCTCATCAAAGAAGACGGCTCGCCGTTTTTCTATCTCGGCGACACGGCGTGGGAATTGTTCCATCGGCTCAAGCGCGAGGAAGTCGATTTCTATCTGTCGAATCGCGTCGCGAAGGGCTTCACCGTGATCCAGGCGGTCGTGCTCGCCGAGTTCGACGGCCTGACGGTCTCCAATGCTTATGGGCACTTGCCGCTGCAAAACAACGATCCCACCAAACCGGTCGAGGCCTATTTCAAGGACGTCGATTACGTCGTGGACAAAGCTGAGCGCCTCGGACTTTACTTCGGGATGCTGCCCACGTGGGGCGACAAGTGGAGCAAGAGATGGGGTGTCGGTCCGGAAATCTTCACGCCGGCAAGCGCCGAAGCCTACGGGCGCTTTTTGGGCCGACGCTACCGGGACAAGCCGATCATCTGGATTCTGGGCGGCGACCGGAATCCAGAGAATGACCAGCACCTCGCGATTATTCGCGCGATGGCGAAAGGCCTGAAGAAAGGCGACGGCGGCAGGCATTTGATGACCTTTCACCCACAAGGTGGCGGCAATTCGTCGAGATGGTTTCACAATGACGATTGGCTCGATTTCAATATGTTCCAGTCCGGCCACTCCGCCGTGAACATTCCGAATTATTCACTGACGACGACCAACTACAACCTGGCTCCGAGCAAGCCGACGCTCGATGGCGAGCCGCGCTACGAAGATCACCCGATCAATTGGAAGCCGGCCAACGGCTGGTTCGACGACTGGGACGTGCGCCAGGCGGCTTACTGGTCGCTGCTGGCCGGCGCGTGCGGCCACACCTATGGCAACCACGATATTTGGCAATTCTGGCAGCCGGACCGTAAACCCATCTCCTCGGCGCGCACGGAGTGGAGAAAAGCGATCGATCATTCGGGCGCGTTTCAGGTGGGCTACGCGCGAAAGCTTTTTGAGGCGCGGGCTTATCCGAAGCTGGTTCCGGATCAATCTCTGCTGAGCAGCGAAGCGGGCGAAGGCGCAGAACACATTCGCGCGGCCGGCGCGAGCGATCGCAGCTTCGGTTTCGTGTATTCGCCAACGGGCAAGCCGTTCACTCTGAACCTGGGCAAATTCTCCGGCTCACGGATTAAGGCGCAATGGTTCAATCCACGCGACGGCACGTGGAAATTGGACGGGGAATTCCCCACCCTTGGCGGGCGACAATTCACACCGCCTTCACATGGACGAGGCCACGACTGGGTGCTGGTCGTTGATGGGGCGACGGCGGCGCCATCGGGACCGGACGTTTTTCCCAAGCGGCCGTGACCTTCCGGAGATTAGTGTTCATTAGTGTGAATTAGTGGTTCAACTTTTTCGGCATGACGAAGCTCAATCCCGACCTTCCGACACCCGCTCTGATCGGCTTGCGCCGTTCCTTCGGATTTGGCGATCGGCTGGGGTTCGCCACGCCCGGACACATCGCCGCTTGCCGCAAAGGCAATTTACTCCCGATTTTCGCCCAGCAATCCGTCCGCGAGATGACCCGCACGCGGCGCACGCCGCAAGAAGTGATGGCCGCGGCGCAGCGCGGCATTCAGCAGGAAGGCTGGACGCAAATTTGGGGCGCGGACGCAGACCACTTGAAAACGAAGGAAGACGTCTTCAACCTGGCGGCCGCGGGCTACACTTTCTACACCATCGATCCGTCCGCGTTCGTCCAGAACCAGGCGGACCATTTGTCGGGATCAGATTTGGCCGCTGCCGTCGATGACGTTGTAAACAGCGGCGCGTTCGGATCGATTCAGGAATTGGAGAGTTTGTATTTCAGACATTCGTATGAATTGCCCGGCGCTGCGCCGATCGGTTTCGCCGAAAAGGAATCCCTCTACCGGGCCGCGGTGAAGTACGGCAAAGCCATCGCGCACGCACAGAAGATGGGGGACTGGATCGCGCACGCTAAACCGGCCCGCGGCGCCGAGATCGAAGTGTCCGTCGATGAGACCGAGACGCCGACTAGCCCGGCGGAGCATTTGTTCATCGGATTGGAATTGAGGCGCCGTGGAGTTCGAGCCGTGAGTCTTGCGCCTCGGTTCATCGGCGAATTCGAGAAGGGAATCGATTACCAGGGCGACCTCAAGGCGTTTGAATCGACTCTGCGCCTGCATTTGGCGATCGCCCAGTTTTGCGGGCCGTACAAAATCAGCGTCCACAGCGGCTCGGACAAATTCAAGGTCTATCCCATCCTCGGCCGGGTCTGTGGTGATCTCCTTCATGTCAAGACGGCGGGGACGAGTTATCTGGAGGCGTTGCGCGTGGTGGCTCGATGCGTTCCAGACCTTTTCACGGAGATCATCGAGTATTCCCTGGGCCGCTTTGAAACGGACCGCGCCAGCTATCACATTGCGGCGAAACTCTCCGATGTGCCCCAGCCCACGTCGCTGTCGCCGAAGCAACGCGAGGACGTGTTTCTGAACAAGCATGCCGGCCGCCAGATTCTGCACGTGACGTTTGGCTCCGTGCTCACGATGGGCCAAAGCACCAAGGGCCGCTCGTTCAAAGAGGGAATTGTCGATGCGCTTGCGAACAACGCAACGTTGCACAAGGAACTCCTGGCCGCGCATCTTGGCCGGCATATCGAGTTGCTGAATGCGGGTTAAACCCGAGAACCGAATGGATCTCACAGAAGGAAACAACGGGAACGAAGCACCAAGGATCTAAGAAAAGCGCACCGGGAACAGATCGGTTCCGCGATCCTATCCGCGTGATCGGCGTTATCCGTGGTTGCATGAAAACCCGACGCTTGCGGGCGATGCGACCAGACGATAGCTTTCCAGCATGACAATTGCCTTGGCCAAAGATGTTGAGGACTTCCTCCACTCACAGGTGCGTTCGGGCGTTTGTGCAGACGCCAGCGAACTGGTCAATGACATCCTCCGATCGATCCGCAACCAACAACAGAAGCCTTTCGAGATCACGCCGGAGTTGGAGACCTGGCTGCTGAATGCGGCTGACAAGCCTGTGACCCCGCTGACGCGCGGCGATTTCGATGCCATTCGCCGACGAGTTCAGGCGCGCACTCGATCCGCCGGGTCATGAACGTCCGCAAGACGGACGAATTCATCGCGGATGTCGAATGGCAATTCGAGTGGTACGTGCTCAACGCGGGCGGACCCGTCGCAGATCGCTACCTCGACGCGGTGGAAGCAGCCTGCCATCTCCTCGGACAACACGCCCGGCTGGGACCGTGTGCCGGTTTCGCGCAGCCACGCCTGCGCGACTGGCGGTTCTTCGTCGTGTTCAGGCCGTTCAACAAGCACATCCTTTTCTACGAAGTGATGACCGACAACGTGGTGATGCGACGAGCCATGCACGGCCATCGAGACTTGCCAAAACGGCTGCGCGAGCCTCCGCAGTCGAAGTGAAACTGAACGCTCCCCATTAGCCGCCATGAGCCGGAGCCCGTTTCAGGCACCCTGGAGTGAACCCGGCAAACAACAACGACCTACGGATGCTTCGCAACCGCTGAAACAACCAGGGCACCGAAGAATCCGTGCCCATTGCTCCGAGGAGCAGTTGCCCGCTTCACGCGGAGTCGACGAGGCCCCTCCGCCGCCTTGTTCCCTGCCGGTGATACCGGTGGGAAAACCGTGAAGTACGGAAGCGGCTCCCAGTTCACGAAGTCGGGGGAACGTTCAAAGAGCACTGTTTCCTCATCAGTCGCTTCTGCAACGAGGCGAGGAAACCCCGCCCCATCGAAACGGCGGCACGGCGGGAGGTGAGAGGTAGGTGAGTAAGAGGAAATTCCGGGCATAGCCCTAAGAAATTTGTGTTCTGTGAAGTGGCTTCGGAATTTGGGAAGCGTTTTGTCTGGTTGCAAAACACCCGCTCGATTCGTATCTATTCAGTCCACTTACCTTATGCCTCAAACACCTCATATCTTTTCGGACGTGACTCTCAACACCAATTTTCTCGCCGCCATCGTTCTCGCCGCGGCGGTGTGCAATTCGTGGCCGCAGGCTTCGTCAGCTCCCCAATCCAAATTCGGCATCAACGTGAAGGCAGGGCCGATGGACACGCTGCTGTTGAAAGACTACGCCCCCGCGTCCTCCCTCGTGGTTCCTCAAACGCTCGTGGCCAAGGCGCGCTATCCGGCCATCGACGTGCATTCGCATTCGTCCATGAACGGGATCCATTCGCCCGCCGACGTCGAGGCTTGGGTCCGACGAATGGACCAAGTGGGCGTGCAGGTTTCCGTGGTCTTTACCGGGGCGACCGGCGCGGGCTTCGATCGGCAGGCCGATCTGTTTCTCAAACCACACGCGGACCGATTCCAGGTTTACTGCAGCATGGATGTCGCAAACATCGAGGCGCCGGATTATCCGGAGCGTGCCGTTCGCGAGCTGGAGCGCTGTTACCAACGGGGCGCGCGCGGAGTCGGCGAGATCACCGACAAGGGATGGGGCGTGCAAGCTTCCGAAGGCCGGGCGCTCCCACGCGACAAACGGCTGCGCCTGGACGACCGGCGCCTGGATCTGTTCTGGAAAAAATGCGCGGAACTCAATCTGCCCGTGAACGTGCACATTGCCGATCATCCTTCCTGCTGGCAGCCCTTGGGACCGAACCAGGAACGCACGCCGGATTTCCAGGGCTTCAACCTGGCCGGCAAAGATGTGCCGTCTTACGAGGAACTGCTGGCCACACGCGATCGTGTCCTGGCGCGGCATCCGAAGACGCGATTTATCTTCTGCCATCTCAGCAATCAAGGCCACGACACCGCGGCGTTGGGCCGCGCGCTGGAAAAATTTCCGAATCTATATCTGGACATTTCCGCGAGGGATTATGAATTGGGCCGCCAGCCGCGCGCCGCGCGCCAGTTCCTCGTGCGCTACCGAGACCGCGTGATGTTCGGGACCGACATGGGCATGGAGCAGCGCATGTACGAGGGTTGGTGGCGCTTGCTGGAAACCGCCGATGAATATCTGCCCGGCCGAATCTGGTGGCCCTATTACGGCCTGGAACTGCCGGACGATGTGCTCAAGAGCCTTTATCGAGAGAACGCCTTGAAACTGCTGAACTGGACGAAACCTTGATCCCGGATTCTTCACGAGTTTCTCCGGGGAGCGCACGCGCCTCGCGTGCCGGCTGCGGCGCCCCACCGCAACCATGCACCTGCGGCGTTCAACATCGTGTCGTATCTGCCGATGGCCGAGTCCGTCGGCGAGGCGCCGACCGAGACACGCGAGGGCGCGCGTGCTCCCCATAATCTGTGAAAGATGCAGGTGATCACTTCGGCGCGCCGCGCCGAGTCATCCCTCACCTCCGCTGGTGGATCGGCGGAGCGCTGTTTGCCTCGACCGTCATCAACTACATCGACCGGCAGACCCTGAGCGTGCTGGCGCCGTTCCTGAAAACGGAATACCAATGGACCAATTCTGATTTCGCGCTGATCGTGATCGCTTTTCGCGTGGCCTATGCCATCGGGCAAACCGGCGCCGGGCGTTTGCTGGACCGGTGGGGCACGCGCCTCGGGCTCCTGGTGGCCGTGTGCTGGTACTCGGTGGCGGCGATGAGCACGGCGCTGGCCAGCGGATTGAAAAGCTTCGCCGTCTGCCGCTTCCTGCTGGGCACCGGCGAGGCGGCCAATTGGCCGGGCGCCACCAAGGCCGTTTCCGAGTGGTTCCCGAAATCCGAACGCGGTTTGGCCGTCGCGTTATTCGACAGCGGCTCATCGGTGGGCGGAGCGGTCGCGCCGCTGCTGGTCATCTGGCTTTACCAAATGTTCGGAACCTGGCGCCCGGTTTTTCTGATTACGGGCACACTCGGCTTTTTTTGGGCCTTTGCCTGGTATCGGTGGTACCATCCACCCGAAACGCACCCGAATCTCGGCGCCGAAGAACGCGCGCTAATCTGTGACGGAAGGAGGAAGGAAGCGGAGGCGGAAGCTCAGGCCATGACGGACGACGGCTCCGGCCAGGGCTCGTGGCGAGCTCTCCTGCGGCTGCCGCAAACCTGGGGCATCATTTTCGGACGCACCCTGACGGATCCGGTTTGGTTTTTCATTACCGACTGGTTCGCCATTTATCTGGTCGCAAAAGGATTCAAGCTGGAAAACACGCTTCTTGGATTTTGGGTTCCATTCCTGGCGGCCGATTTGGGCAACTTCTTTGGCGGCGGCCTATCGAGTTGGTTGATCCGCCGTGGCTGGAAAGTTTTGCCGGCCCGGAAATTGGTCATCGTGGTGTGCGGATTGGCGATGACATCCATTGCCGGGGCGACGTTCGTGTCGAATTTCGCAGTGCTCATCGCGCTGTTTGGCGTCTCGACTTTTGCGTATGCCGCTTGGTCCACGATGGCGCTGGCTCTGCCGTCGGATCTCTACCCCAGCCGAACGGTCGCGTCCGTCAGCGGCCTGAGCGGCACCGGGGCTGGGATTGGCACGATCATGTCCACGTGGCTCATCGGACAAGTGGCCGACCGCTATTCATTTGAGCCAATCCTGATCGGGGCAAGCTTGGTGCCCTTGCTAGCCACGGGGTTGGTGTTGGTTCTAGTCCGTGGCGGCAAAACGAAATCAGCCGGTTAGACGGAAGGATGCAGAAATGAACAGGAGAAACGGAGGTTACAGAGAGTGAGCTTTCGTGGTTTGCCTAGCTCTTGAGATGCTTTTCTTCGTCACTCTCGCTCTTCTCCAACTCCTGTTCTCTCTGCTTGCTCCGTCCTTCCACACTTGGATTGGGAATCCGCAGCGCGTCAGGGCGGTCAAGCGACCGCCGGACACACTTTTCCCTACCGACGGACTAATTTGTGTGGGACACTTTTCGAGTCATTGCCGTGACCACTCAACCGAAACCAGCCGCCAACCGCAGCGATGAGGTGGTGCGCAAACATACGCAGTACCTCTGGCCCGCGGTCGCGAATTTTTACCGGCAACCGCTCGTGGCCGATCGCGGCCAGATGCAGTATCTCTGGGACCTCGAAGGGCGCCGTTACCTCGACTTCTTTGGCGGCATCCTTACGGTCTCGGTGGGCCACTGCAATCCGAGGATCACGGGCAAGATCAAGGAGCAAGTGGACCGGCTGCAGCACACCTCCACGCTCTATCCGAACGAGCAGATCGTCGCGCTGGCGGAGAAGATTGCGCAGATCACGCCGGGCAAGCTGGAGAAGAGCTTTTTCACGAATTCAGGCACCGAAGCGAACGAGGCCGCGATTCTCATTGCGCGCATGGCCACGGGAAGATTCGATCTTGTGGCACTGCGGCACGGCTACTCCGGAGGATCGTCGCTCGCGAAAGCAGTGACGGCCCAGGCGCCGTGGCGGAAAGCGGCGGTCGTCAGCGTGGGAGTTTCGCACGCGGTAAATCCATACTGTTACCGCTGTCCGCTGCACTTGAAGTATCCCGATTGCGGCGTGGCGTGCGCGGGCGACGTCGAGAACTTGATTCAGACGGGCACGAGCGGCGCGATTGCGGCGTTCATCGCCGAGCCGATTCAGGGCGTCGGTGGATTCATCACGCCGCCGCCGGAGTATTTCAAGATCGTCTTCAAGATCGTCAAAAAATACGGCGGGCTGTTCATCGCCGACGAAGTCCAGACCGCGTGGGGACGCACGGGAAAGAAGTGGTTCGGGATCGAACACTGGGAAGTGACGCCGGACATTCTGACCAGCGCGAAGGGATTGGCTAACGGCGTGCCCGTCGGCCTGACCGTGACGAGGCCGGAGGTCGCCAACGCGTTTCAAGGATTGACCATTTCAACCTTCGGCGGGAACCCGGTGACTTCGGTGGCAGCGCGAGCCACCATAGAACTGATCGAGGAGGAAAACTTGCTGGAGAACGCGCACACCGTGGGCGCGCATTTCCGTGAAAAGCTCGAAGTGTTGAAAGACAAGTATCCCCTGATTGGCGATGTGCGTGGGATGGGACTGATGCAAGCGCTCGAACTTGTGAAGGACCGAAAGACAAAGGAGCCCGCGCCGGAAGCGACGGCGCAGTTGATGGAGCGAGCGCGGGAGAACGGGTTGCTTATCGGCAAAGGCGGACTCTACGGCAACGTCATCCGCTTGGCGCCGATGCTGAACATCTCCAAACCGGACGTGGATGAAGCGGTGCGGTTGCTCGACAAGTCGTTCGCTGAGGTGCCTGCTTAGCTACCCGCCTCTTTCTCGGTCATTTCTTCGCGAGCGCCTTCGCGGCAGCCTGCTGGAACTCGCGGCGGACGTCGCTGGCGTCGCTGTTCGGAAAATTCGAGCGCTGCACCATGAGGATGTACGCCACGCCTTTCGTGGGATCGATCCACGCCTGCGTTCCCCAGGCGCCGCCATGGCCGTAAGTTCCGGGCGAGAGCATGGCGGCGACGCCTTCATGCGGCGCGCGCAAAACACAGGTGCCAATCCCCCAGCCGTAATTCATGCCGCGTTTGCCGAAGGCATCGCTTTGAAAGAATCCCGTGGGCAAATCGCCGGTCTGTGGGGTGGAGAGGAACTTAATCGCAGCCGCGCTGAGATAGCGGCGGCCGCCCAGCTTTCCGCCGTTGAGGAGCATTTGGCATAATCGCGCGTAATCAGGAGCCGTTGAATAGAGTCCGCCGTTGCCTTGGGGCGGACGATCGCGCGGGCCGTAGTCAGGGCGCGGCGGCACCGGTTCGAGCGCTCCGGTATCCTTGTTCTTGCTGTAAGCGGTGACACGCTGGGCTCGCTGCCCGTCATCCGGATAAAACGTCGTGTGCTTCATCCCCAGCGGACCAAAGAGCCGCTTCTGGAGGAACGTGTCAAAGCTCATGCCGCTGACGACCTCCACAATGCGCGCGGCGGCGTTGATGCCACTTTGTGTATATTGCCACTTCTCGCCCGCCTCGTATTTCATGGGAGCAGCCAGCCAAATCGGAACCAAGTCCGCGAGCGTCTTAGCCTGTTGCGCCGCCGGCCCGCTCGCTTCGCCCAGGCCGGAAGTGTGCGTGAGGATCTGGGTGATGGTGAGATTCGCGGGTTTGCCTGAAGGAGTTTTGAGATTGGCAAACTCAGGCAAGTATTGGGCGACCGGATCGGACACCTTCAACTTGCCTTCGTCCTGAAGCATCAGAATGGCGACGCCCGTGACCGGCTTCGTCATCGAGGCAATCCAGAAAAGTGTGTCCGGCTGCATCGGCCGCTTGGCTCCGATGTCGGCGAAGCCCGTGGTTTCGCGATGGAGGATTCTGTTCTTGGTGACGACCATGGTCACTGCGCCGGCGATCTCGTTTTTCGCGATCATCTGTTCCATGACTGCACCGACACCGTGGAGCTTCGGTTCTTTGGCGAAAGCAGGCGACGCAGCAACTAAAGCGGCCACGAAGGAAAGTTTGGCAAGCAAGGGACAAGCGTTCATGGCGAAGAGCCTATCTTGTCACTCAACGAAATCAACCCTCGGCCCAAGGCAGACTCAGGCAGAGATCATCCAAATTCCCAAGGAAAACCGGGTCTGAAGCAGCTCGGGGAGGCTCGCAAGAGTCTTCCTCGGGGAGAATCTGGCGAGTTAGCGTTGCTTTCCAGAAATGCCGGCGGCTAAATTCGCCGGGTGATTCGCGTTGTCCTCTTCGATATCGACGGCACCCTGATTCGGACCCATGGTGCCGGCACGAAAGCTTTTGAGCGCACGTTCGCCACGGAGTTCAAAATCCCGCGGGCGACGGAAAGCCTGAGTTTTGCTGGCCGGACCGACACCTCGTTAGTGCGAGAATGCTTCGGGTTGCACGGCATCAAACCGACGGCAAAGAATTTCCAGCGTTTCTTCGAGAACTACGTCTTCTGGCTGGACCAGCTTTTGCAGGTGTCAGACGGAGCACCGTGTCGCGGAGTGCGCCGGCGGTTGCGCGATTTTGCGCGGCTGGCTCATCCGCCGTTGCTGGGGCTGCTGACGGGCAACATCCGTTTGGGCGCCGAAATCAAATTGCGCCACTACCAGTTGTGGGACTACTTCCGCATGGGCGCGTTTGGAGACGATCATGAGGACCGCAATGAACTGGCCCGGATCGCTCAAAAGCGCGCGAGCCGCATGCTGGGCCGTCGTGTCGCCAGCGACGAAATCCTTGTGGTCGGTGACACGCCGCTGGATATCGCGTGCGCCCGATCCATCAAAGCCCGCGTCCTCGCGGTGGCGACGGGCGGATTTACCACGGCCCAACTTCGCGCGCACGAACCAAGCTGGCTGGTGGAAAACCTGGAACAAATCCGAGTCAGCGAAGTCTGCCGGTGAGCAAAGAGGTTAAAACGTTACAAGGTTAAATCGTTAAATCGGCAAATCGGCTAAGCCTCAAAATCGGATCTGCACCGTCCGCAAGCCATCGGGTTGCCGGTGCAGGCAGGGCCGTCAGTGGTGCTGGTTTCAGAGGTTCCAGCGGCGAAGACAGAAAGTTTTTTGGCGAGCTTGGTTGAGCCGCAGTTCGGACATTTGGTGCCCTGCCAGTCCGTGGTTCGCACCAGGACCTCGCTAGCTTTGCCACATTGTCCGCAGTGGAATTCGTAAATCGGCATGGGCCAACGATAACGCGCCGCACGAAAAGCTCAAGCGTCGGCGGCCAAAAACTCGTGCCAATCATTGATGCATATGCATACTTTTTTGGCACGGCTCTCGGCAGCGAGATGAGTGTGGATTGGTGGTTGAATCCGAGGCAGAGGCCTCAGAGCAAACTTGGCTGATTGCCTTTGGCCGGCTGGAGGCGCAGTTTCTTGTAGCTCAACTCGGTGGCGACGCGGCCTTGAGAGGTGCGCATGAGATATCCTTCCATGATCAGATACGGCTCATAGACCTCTTCGAGAGTGTCCGGCTCTTCGCCCACCGCGACCGCCAGTGACCCGAGCCCGACGGGTCCGCCGCCAAATTTCACGATGATGGCTTCGAGGATGCGCTTGTCCATTTCGTCGAGGCCGTTCTGGTCAATTTCCAGCATGGCCAGCGCTTTGTCCGCGACGGCGGCAGTGATGCGGCCGTCGCCTTTGACCTGCGCGTAATCCCGCACCCGGCGCAGCAGATTATTCGCAATGCGCGGCGTCCCGCGGCTTCGGCGCGCGATTTCCGTCGCGCCGTTCGGATCCGTTTCCACGTTCAAGAGCCGCGCCGATCGCACGACGATCTTCTGCAAATCCTCCGCCACGTAGTAATCCAGCCGCTCCCGCACCGCAAAGCGCGTCAGCAACGGCGCGGTCAGCAATCCGCTCCGCGTCGTGGCGCCGATGAGCGTGAACCGCGGCAGGTTGAGCCGCACGCTGCGCGCGTTCGGCCCCTGATCGATGATGATGTCCAGTTTGAAATCCTCCATGGCGGGATAGAGGTACTCTTCGATCGTCTTTTGCAGGCGATGGATCTCGTCGATAAAGAGCACGTCGCCTTCTTCGAGATTCGTCAGCAAGCCCGCCAGATCGGCGGCCTTCTCGATGGTCGGGCCGCTGGTGGCCTTAAGGTTGGTGTCCATCGCTTTCGCGATGATGTAGGCGAGCGTGGTTTTCCCGAGACCGGGCGGCCCGCTCAACAGGATGTGATCGATCGCTTCGCGCCGCTGCTTGGCCGCCGTGACGGCGATTTCCAGCCGCTCTTTGACCTTGGGCTGGCCGGTGAATTCGGCGAAGAGCGAAGGCCGCAACGTCATTTCCAACGCTGCGTCCGGCTTGCTCAACACGTCTGAAATCATCCGTTCGGCCATCGCGGGCAGCATGCGAAATGGAGAATCGAGCGGCAAGCTTGTTCGTCAAAGAAGCGTGGGAGCGTGGAGCGTTGGAGCGTTGGAGCGTTGAAACGGCCAAACTTGAGCCGAGCGCATCAGTCCCTCCTTCAAAGTGGCGGCTCCATTTAGCGCGCGGTTTCTGTCCAGCGATTCACCGTTTCTTTCGCGGCGCACGTCAGACGCTCCAACGCATCAACGCTTTGACGCTTCAACGATCCTCGGCTTTGCGGGCCTGGTGGTGAAATCGGACAACGGGTGGGGGAATGCCGGAGCCAAATTTAGGTGAAACCCTGATGCCAATCCGATTGCCGCTGGTACAGCGCTTGATAATCTTTTCAACGGAAGTTTTGTCTCTGGGGCGACAACCAGGCGTGCCAGCGAACGAGGGCGATCCGGATAGCGCGCGAGTGGATTCGTTCGGGAGGCGTGCTTCCGGTGGCCCTGTGGCGTAGTCCAACAGCGGATCGCCTGATCTATTTTGTCTGAACTGGAAAGCTTATTCTTATGCCAAACGGTAAAACAACATTTGAGGTCGGACATCCTGAACCGGCTCTCGGTTCTCCGGAAGTTGCCTTGGATCTGGAACAACTGCTTACGGCCCTGGCGGCGGCGCGAGACGGCAATTTTTCCGTGCGCTTGCCGGTGGAGTGGACCGGCCTCGCGTCCCGCGTCGCCGAAATGTTCAACGACATCATGGTTTCCAACGAAACCATGACCCAGGAACTCGAACGTGTCAGCCGCGTGGTCGGCAAGGAAGGAAAGATCCAGAACCGCGCGGCGTTCGCCAACCGGCGCGGCGCCTGGCGCGACATGGAGAATTCCGTCAACACGCTCATTGGCGATCTCGTCCAGCCCACCATCGAAGTGACCCGGGCCATCGGCGCCGTGGCCAAAGGGGATCTCACCCAGACCATGAGTCTCGAAACCGACGGCCGCCCGCTCCAGGGCGAATTTTTGCGCAGCGCGAAACTGGTGAACACGATGATCGGCCAGCTCGGGGTGTTCACGTCTGAGGTGACGCGCGTAGCCCGGCAAGTCGGCACGGAGGGCAAGCTCGGCGGTCAGGCGCAAGTCAAAGGCGTCAGCGGCGTGTGGAAGGAACTGACCGAAAGCGTCAACCTCATGGCCGGCAACCTCACCGCGCAGGTCCGCAACATCGCCGAGGTAACCATTGCCGTGGCCAACGGCGACTTGTCCAAGAAGATCACCGTCGATGTCCGCGGCGAAATTCTCCAGCTCAAGGAAGCGATCAACACGATGGTCGATCAACTGCGCTCGTTCGCCGCCGAAGTCACGCGCGTGGCGCGCGAAGTCGGCACCGAAGGCAAACTGGGCGGCCAGGCGATCGTCCCCGGTGTCGCGGGCACTTGGAAGGACTTGACCGACTCGGTCAACGCCATGGCCACGAACCTAACCTCGCAAGTGCGCAACATCGCGGAAGTCACGACGGCCGTCGCGCGCGGCGACCTTTCGCGCAAGATCACCGTCGATGTGAAGGGCGAAATCCTGGAATTGAAGAACACGGTCAACACGATGGTGGACCAGTTGAACGCCTTCGCGGCCGAAGTCACCCGCGTCGCGCGCGAAGTCGGCACGGAAGGCAAGCTTGGAGGCCAGGCGCAAGTCAAAGGCGTCAGCGGCGTGTGGAAAGAATTGACCGAAAGTGTCAACCTCATGGCGGGCAATCTCACCGCGCAGGTGCGCAACATCGCGGAGGTCACGATTGGCGTGGCCAACGGCGACTTGTCCAAGAAGATCACCGTCGATGTCCGCGGGGAAATTCTCCAGCTCAAGGAAGCGATCAACACCATGGTCGATCAACTGCGCTCCTTCGCGGCCGAAGTCACCCGCGTCGCCCGTGAGGTCGGAACCGAGGGCAAGCTCGGAGGACAAGCCATCGTGCCCGGCGTGGCCGGGACCTGGAAGGACTTGACCGACTCGGTCAACGCGATGGCCACCAACCTGACCTCGCAAGTGCGCAACATCGCGGAGGTGACCACCGCGGTCGCAGGCGGCGACCTCTCGCGCAAGATCACCGTCGATGTGAAGGGGGAAATTCTGGAGTTGAAGAACACGATCAACACGATGGTGGACCAGTT
>JACPRI010000238.1 GCA_016190065.1 Verrucomicrobiota bacterium | reverse complement strand
TCACAATTGATCTATCTTCGCGGCCAAGACGAAATCACTTTCAGTCAGGCCATCGATCTTGTGCGTCCAAATTGTGACCCTCACTTTTCCCCAAGCCAGATACATGTCCGGATGGTGGCCGGCGGTTTCCGCCAACTCGCCGATCTGGTTGGTGAAATCGAGTGCCTGTCGAAAGTTTTTGAACTTAAATTCTTTTTCGAGGTGATGTTCGTTCCGCACCTGCCAACCGCCGCCGAGTTTCGCCTGAAGATCGGCCAATGGTTTGCCATTTAGCGGAGGCACCCCTCCTTTGCAGGGAACGCACTCCTTTGCAGCCAGTTCACTCATAGAATCCCCCATATTTGTCCGGAACGGAAAGGAGACGATCTACACTTTTGGCTCCCAACCCGGCCGATATTCGCGGCCCCAGAGCTTGACGGCATCCTCGTCGCCGAGGATCCGGCGCGTCTTCGGGTCCAGGTTGATCGCGCGGCCGGTGCGAAACGCGATGTTGCCAAGGTGACACAAAAGCGTGCTCTTCTGACACTCCTCAATGTCGGAATTGGGTTTCTTCCCGTCGCGGATGCATTCGAGGAAGTTTGCGAAGTGCACGGCGTCTCCCCCGCCGCGGTTGTTGATCGTGCTTATTTCTTTTCCGCTCAGGTCGTAAATCTTGATCGTGTTGCCCGCGATCACCAGAGAGCCGTTCTCGCCGTAGAAATGGATTCCAAATTGCGCGCCCTCGAAACCGCGAGGATGACAACTGTGGCTCTCCCAACTCGCGCCTTTGTCGCCAAAGTCGAATGTCGTGACGTAGGTGTCCGGCGTTTCCTGATCGTCCTGATAATGGTATCGCCCGCCCCCGCAGGTGACACGAACCGGGCATTCAACTCCGAGTCCCCAGCGCGCCACATCCAGAGCGTGGATGCCATTGTTGCCGAGTTCGCCGTTGCCCCAATGCCAGTGCCAGTGCCAATGGTAGTGGACCAAATTGTCCTTATATGGCCGCTCCGGTGCGGGACCTTGCCAGAGCTTGTAATCCAGCCAATCGGGGGGAGGCGTTGCTTTGCCCCGACCGATGGCAGGGCGTCGGTTGTTGTACCAGGTCCGGGCAAAGAGCACCTTGCCGATTTCACCCGCGTGCAATCGCTGGATCGCCTCGATCATGGCCGGCCAACTGCGCCGTTGATTTCCCATTTGAACGACTCGCTTGTATTTTCGCGCTGCCGCCACCGTCCATTCGCCTTCGCGCGGATTGTGGCTGCCGGGCTTTTCCACATAAACGTGCTTGCCTGCGGCACAGGCAAGAATCGTCGCCGGCGCGTGCCAGTGATTGGGCGCCGCGATGGACAAGACGTCCACGGCTTTATCGTCCAGGATCTGTCGGAAATCCGTGACGCTCTGAGGACGCTTTTCCTGTCTTCGCATCACGGCCGCCGCCGCCTTTTCCAGGGCGCGGCTATCGACATCGCACACGTAGGCGATCTCCGTGTTCGGCAGCGACGTAAAGGCCGCCACGTGATCCATGCCCCGTCCGTTCGTGCCCATGACGCCGAGGACGACTTTCTTGCCAGGTGATTCGGCGGCTCGGGCCGAGAAGGCGGGACCCGACCCCGCAAGGGCCGCACCCGCCAAACCAGTTATTTTGAGGAATTGCCGACGCTGAAGCGAAGTATTCATACGCACCGGAAAAGTTGGAGCTATCGTTTCGGAACCGAATGGAACCTAATCCACAGACCGAATTAGTCGAGAAAACAGTGCGGGTCTGCTCAGTGAGATGTCCAGATGCGCCAGTTCCTTTGCCGCCGCGCAGTTTCGTTCTTCAAGAATTCTGTTCATCCGGCTAATCTGTCTAACATTCGCCAGGCACATTGCGTCACGGCAAAAAGCCTTGGTTTCGGGAATGACCTTATGAGCTGGTTCTATCGGCGTTTCGTGCGCCCGGTTCTCTTTGAACGGGATTCCGAATCCATCCACGATTGGACGATCCAAAGACTGGCGTGGATCAGTCGAAACCGAATCCTGTGCGAAGCCGCAGCCTCCTTTTTCGAGCCACCCGGAATGCCCGTCCATCTCTTTGGCCTGTCGTTTCCGAACCCTGTAGGCCTTGCGGCAGGCATGGACAAATACGCGGCCGCTCTTCCCGCCTGGGCCGCGCTTGGATTTGGGTTTTCCGAACTCGGAGGTGTGACCTGGCACCCGCAGCCCGGAAATCCGCCGCCCCGCCTGTTTCGCGCCGTCGCGGACGGGGCCTTGATCAATCGTATGGGTTTCAACAATCCGGGCGCCGAGGCGATGGCGAAGGCTTTGGCGGAATGGCACGCCGCGAAATCTTGGCCCAAACATCCGGCCGGCATCAATCTCGGCAAATCGAAGGCCACGCCCTTGGACCAGGCGGCCGAAGATTACGCGGCCACGCTTCAAATCCTGTGGCCGCACGCCGACTTCTTTGTTGTCAATGTGAGCTCGCCCAACACGCCGAACTTGCGCCAATTGCAGGACAAAGCCGCGCTCGACGAAATCCTGGCCGCGGTTCAGGAGGTCAACCGGAAAGAGGCGGCCACCGCCAGAGGAAGCAATGGGTTGGCGGTTTCCACGCCTCATGGCGCAGATCCCAATCGCCAATCGCCAATCGCTCATCGCCGATTGCCAATCCATCGCCCATCGGGAAAGCCGATTCTGGTCAAAGTGGCGCCGGACCTTTCTTTCGAGGCGCTGGACGAGATTCTTGAGCTCGCGGACTCCCGGCGGATTGCCGGGATTGTCGCGACCAACACAACGATTGCGCGGCCCGAGACGACCGATTCGCAATCGCAACAAATCTATTCCCAGGAAGGCGGGTTGAGTGGCCGTCCTTTGCGGGAGCGAAGCACGGAAATGGTTCGCCACATTTTTCTGCAAACGTCAGGCCGGCTGCCGGTCATCGGGGTCGGCGGCATATTCAACGCGGCGGATGCCTGGGAGAAAATCATCGCGGGGGCCAGCCTGGTTCAGGTTTATACGGGATTGGTCTATGAAGGGCCAGGCATCGCCAGAGAAATCGTGGTGGGGCTTCGCGAGAAGCTCGTGCAGGCCGGGCTGACCAGGATCCAGGAGGCGGTGGGGTCGGCGAAAGTGGTGCGCCATGCGTAAAGCGTAATTCGTGGATCGAAGTTGTGTCCCTGTCCGTCTCACGCAACACCTGTCACGCATCACGCCTTGCGTTTTGCGTTTTACGCTTTACGGGAATTGCTCTTTGTCCTCGTGAGGCTCTAAAGCCGCAATCTCCCGCATAACCTCATGGGCGATTTGCTGATAAATCTCTTTGAGTCTTGCCTTGGAACAATTCCGGGACTCGGCGCGAAGTTCGGCAAACCCCAACGGCCTGGCGAACTTCACGGCCACGCGGTGAGGCCGCGGAAATCGCAGATGACGGCCAAAAGCCTCAAACGTTCCAAACACGCGCACGGGAACCACGGGTGCATTGGACTTGATCACGGCCAGCCCGATCCCGGAGCGGGCCGATTGGAGACGTCCGTCGCGAGTGCGAGTGCCTTCCGGGAACAGAATAATCCCGCCTCCCGCCAGCAGGCGGTCCAGAATTTGACGCAAGCCAGTCGCGCCGCCCCCCTCACGATCGACGGGGACGGAATTCCACGAGCGCAGAACGGAGCCGACCAACGGAAAACGAAAGAGCGTGTCGCGCGCCAGATAATTGATTGGCCGTGGCAAGCTCGCGCCGATCAAAGGCGGATCAAGGAAACTGGCGTGGTTGGAGGCCAAAACGACCGGGCCTTCCCGAGGCACACGTTCCGCGTTGAAGACCTGCCATCGAAAGTAGGTCGAGAATAGCAGACGAAAAATGCTCCAGGCGGCGAAGTAGCTGGGGTTCACTGCTTGGCTCCCAGTCTCCCTCTCACCGCCTCGAGGATCAGCCGGCTGGTTTCCGCTGCAGACATCCGTGAATTGTTGATGACCATCGCCCCCAGCGGAATCATCAGTGGCGCCACGGCGCGCTGGCTGTCGCGCTGATCACGAGCCGCGAGGTTTTCCTGAATCCCTTCGGCCGCGCGGCGTTTGGAGCGTTCTTCGAGCGACGCATCCAAATAGAATTTGAATTCCGTTTCCGGAAACACGTTGGTGCCGATGTCGCGGCCTTCCATGACGAGATTGCCGAATTGAACGCACTCGCGTTGTTTCTTCTTCATCCATTCTCGGACTTGCGGAACCGCCGCCACGTGCGGCACCGCGGCGCTCGTCTCGGCCGTTCGGATTTCCCGCTCCGGATAATAGCCTTCCACCAACAAGCGAACCTGTCCGTCCGCACACACCAGCGACGGCTTCCAAGTGCGGCAGACTCGGGCGACAGCCCTGGGGTCGTGAATATCGGCCTTCTGCTTCAGACAGTACCAGGCCAATGTCCGATACATCGCGCCGGTATCGACATAGACATAGTTCAACGCCTTGGCGACCAGCTTGGCATTGGTGCTTTTGCCGCTCGCGCTGGTGCCGTCGAGGGCGATGATGATCGGTTGCTTCACGCAGTGTTGGTTAAATCGTCAAATCGTTACAACGGGAAGCGAAACTCCAATGCGTCCGACATTCACCGATTTAACGATTTTAACCATTTAACTCATTTAACGGAGTAACCGCCTCACGCGGCAAAAAGTTCACCCACGCCCAAAGGCCGGCGCGTAGCGGCGTCGAGAATGGTCGCTCCCAAACCAGCGGGCGGCGGCGTGGCCAGTTTCTGAAAGAAATTCGGAAATGTCTTTTTCACGCAGGCGGGATTCTTGATTGTGATCCCGGGAACTTTCAATCCCAGAATGGCAAAACACATGGCGACGCGATGGTCGTTGTAGGTTTCAACCTCGGCGCCGTGAAGCCGGGACGGAAAGACCTGCAGTTCGTCTCCTCGTTCAAAGATCTCCGCCCCGCACTTGGTCAATTCGGTGCGCAGAGCGAGCACCCGTTCACATTCCTGGAGACGGAGCCGGCCAAGATCGGTGAACCGGACCGCGTGTGAGCTGAAGGGTGCAAGAACGATCGCGGTCATGATGCTGTCGCCCAGGTCGGACTGGCGCGAGAGTGTGGCGGGCAGCGGCAAAAACTTGGGAAATCGCGAATCAATCTGCCAGCCCGACTTTGGCCAACCGCGAACGCGGCACGAGGGGGATTCTTTTTCAGCAAATTGGTCAGCTCGGACTTTCTTGCCGTCAGGGGATGCCAAAGCAGATTTACGCTTGACGCGCTGAAGAGCCTGTTTCGGATACAGCCATCCCGCAGCCCAGAAATAGCTCCCGCTCGAGGCGTCCGGTTCGATGGGAAACGCACCGCCGCTTTTTGGAAAAGTGCGGATCAACTGCCGTGTCATCTGGACGTAGGAGGACTCCTCCACGTTTTCACCCAGGACGCGAACAGACCAGCCACCCGCGTTCGCGCAAAGCAGCAAGGCGGAAGCGAACTGAGAACTCTCAGAAATGCTGACGGAGCATTGGCCTGGCTTCGGTCCAATTCCGTGAATCACCGCCGGCAATCTGTCTCCGGCGCACTCGAGAGTATAACCCAGCCCGCGCAAGGCTTGAAAGAGCGCGGCCTGGGGCCTCTCGTGCATGCGAGGAACTCCGCGCAGCCGATACGCTCCAGGGCCGAGACAGACCAACGCCGCCAAAAACCGCGCGGCGGTGCCCGCATTGCCGACAAACAGTTCGAGAGGCTTCTCGTTTGTCCCGCCGTGCGGGATTTGGCCACCCAACCCCCGCAGGCCGATCGTTCGGTTGCACGGTTCGTTCAGGTCGGGCGACACTTTGACTTCGAAGCCGAGCGTTTGCAGCGCCTCAACCATAACCTGCGTGTCTTCACTCCACAACGCGCCTTCCAGCGTTGTCTCGCCCTTGGCCAGCGCGGCCAGAATCAACGCGCGGTTCGTGATGCTCTTGGAACCCGGCACGGTGATTGCGGCGCGCACCGGACCGGCCAGCGGCACAATTTCGATGAGATCAGGAAGGGGCATGGGCTGCGTGACACGCGATACGTGATACGTAATGCATCGGTCCTTCAGGCATCGAGTGTCGAGACGGCGTGTGGAACCTCCAAATCGAAAGGCGCATTGGAGTGCCAACATTCTTAGGAATCATCACGTATCACGCACGTTTCACTTTTTACGTTTTACCCGGATCACTCCGGCGACGACATCGACGCTCCTTGCCCGCACCATTTTTCCCGCCGCTGCCGGGCCATTTCGAAGAATTCTTCGATCGCTTTCGTGTCTCCCTTGTCCAAAGCCAATCGGAACTCTTGAAGATCCTCGATGAAAACGCCGAGCACACGCGCCAGGTTTTTCCGATTCGCCAGCGCAATGTCGCGCCACATTTCCGGAGAACCCGATGCGATGCGCGTGGTGTCCCGAAAGCCCGTGGCGCACAATTGCGCCTGTTCTTGCGGATGTGCCGGGCTGAGGACGTAATTCGCCAGTTCAGCGGCCACGACGTGCGGCAAATGGCTGGAGCGGCTGACGAATTCGTCGTGCAGATCGGCCTTCAGGCGCATGGGCCGGGCGCCGACGCTGCGCCAGAATTCCTCCAGGCTTCGGAGGGCTTTGGCGGGTGATTTTGGCGTTGGCGTGACGACGCAAACCGCATCGGCAAACAAATCGGCCCGCGCCGCGCTCACGCCCATTTTCTCAGCTCCGGCCATGGGATGGCTGCCGATGAAATGCGCTCCCACGCGGCTGACCAGGGGTTCCAATTCGTGAACGACGCTGCCCTTAACACTGCCGACGTCCGTCACGATGGCGTCACGCTTCAAGCCGGGCAGCATTTTTTCCGTCAACTCGCGCATCTGAGCAATTGGGGTGCAGAGGATCACCAGATCGGCGTTCTCGACCGCGGGCCGCAGATCGAGCAGGGCTTCATCAACCGCGCCCTTCTTCAGGCATTCGTCAATGCTGGCCGCGCGCCGGACAAAACCCGCCACGCGTTTCGCGAGGCCGCGCTTCTTTAGCGCGAGCCCCAGCGACCCACCCAGCAAGCCGACGCCGACGAGGGTGATTCTTTGCCAGTGCACGTATTCATTAAACCGGGGGGAGAGGCAATAGGCAATAGGGGATCGGCCATATCCACAGCCAAACTTTTGGCCTTCTGCCAACCAACCGTTCCCTGAATCCAAGTCTGCTCAGATGCATTTCCTCCTTTTCCTCTTCGGATAGAACGTCCTCAGCCCATCGCCCCGAGCCTATCGCCTATTGCCTCTGTGGTCCTCTCCAAAATCACATCCGCGACGTGAGGCTCGCTCCCGATGCTCAGCGTGTACCAAAGGCGTTTGCCTAGCCTCTCGGTTGGATTGTGCCAGGTCGGTTTTCCGGACCTCAAGCGCTCGCGCACCGTTTCCTCGCGTTCACCCAGCATGACGGGAATGTCTTCATACGAATGCAATCCGTCGCTGACAAAGAACGGAACCATGACGAGATTCTTGGCACGCGTCAGTTTGTAGCAATCGCCGATGCGCGGCTCCTCTTCCATAAAGACCGCGTGAACGTCGCCGTAGATCGCTTTGGCCCGGATCAATTCCACGTGCCGCTCGATGGCTTTCCGCGAGTTCTCGTTGTTGCCCGTGCCATGACCAGCCACGAACAAAGCAGTTTCGCCGGGCCTGGGCGGGCGCCGGCCCGGGTGCTTCCGGACGGCCTCGCGCGCTCGCGCCAGGATCACGTTGGTCATGCTCGCGTGCGTACCAATGGGTCCGCAGTAGAAGAAGGTCCGCCCGCCACGCTTTTGGACCCGAGCAAAGTCCTTTTGTCCTTTCACGCAAAAGCCCAACTCCCGCGGAATCACTTCCTCCGTGAAGTAACCTTCGCTGATAAACACGGGCACGATGAAGACTCGCCGCGCAAAGGCGCCTCTCAACACGCCGGCGATGCCCGGCTCCAATTTCCAAAAGGCCTCAATCACTTGCTGGAAAATCCCGCGGCGGCGCAACTCGTCCGCGTGCTGGTACGTTGGCGCAGACGACTCGGCGTTCAAGGCCGAGCCATGCCCGATCAGCACCAGCGCGGCGTCGGAGAAATCCGAGTTCGTCACGGCGTGATCCTGGAAGCGGCAGTTAAAGATGAACAGGAGAAAACAGAGGCACCGGAGAATGAGGCGCTTTCAACTCCCCTCACTCTCTGCCCGCCGCGGCGATGAACGGGTTGAGCGTCTCCATCAGTTTGGCAAAGCCATCCAGGGAGAGTTGCTGCGCCCCGTCGCTCCAGGCTTCGGCCGGGTTCGGATGGACTTCGATCAACAGAGCATCCGCTCCCATCGCCACCGCGCCTTTGCACATGGCCACGACCAGGTCTGCGCGTCCCGCGCCCTGGCTCGGATCGATCACAATCGGGCAATGCGATTCCTGCTTGATGATCGGAATCGCGGCAAGGTCGAGCGTGTTGCGCGTGTACGTTTCAAACGTCCGGATACCCCGCTCGCAAAAAATCAAGTTCGGGTTGCCGTTGGCGATCACATACTCGCCCGCCAACAACCATTCTTCGATGCGCATGGAGAGCCCGCGTTTGAGCAGAACGGGTTTGCCGGTCTTCGCCGCGGCGATGAGAAGCTGGAAATTCTGCGCGTTGCGCGTGCCGATCTGGAGGACGTCCGCGTATTCGGCCACGAGATCGGCGTGCTGTTCGGAGAGAAGCTCGGTGATGATGGCCAGGCCCGTCTCGCGTTTGGCTTTGGCCAGGAGTTTGAGTCCTTGCTCGCCAAGTCCCTGAAATTCGTACGGGGAAGTTCGCGGCTTGAAGGCGCCGCCGCGCAGGATAGTTGCGCCGGCCTTTTTGACGGCGTGAGCCGTGCTGAGAAGTTGTTTTTCACTTTCGACCGAGCAGGGGCCGGCCATGACCTGCAGTTTTTTGCCGCCGAGTGGAATTCTCCCGTCCACCTGGATCACGGAATTGGACGGATGCACCTGGCGTTTGACCAGCTTGTATCGGCTCTGGACGGGCATCACGCGATCCACCTGGGGAAACACGGTGAGCGTTTCCAGGTTGCTATGCGTGCGTTCGTCGCCGATGGCAGCAATGACGGTCAACTCCACGCCGCGGAGGACGCGCGGTTCGTAATTGAGCCGCTTGATTTCCTCGACCACAGCGGTGATGTCTCCTTCGGGTGTGTTAGGTTTCAATACAACAATCATAGGTTGGTGTGCAGTCTCGCGCTGGGGCCAAATGAAAAAGCCGCAGGCGACGGCCTGCGGCACGGGTTGAATGTCCTGTTTAAGGCAGCCCGCAGCGCAGGTGTCCAGGCCTAAAGTAAAACGCCCAATCCCGCGCGCTGCTCACTGGCTGGCTGCTCAATTTCACGAGCGGAACTTAAGACAGCACGCCCGTTGACGTCAATGGCGGATTTTTCAGAGGAGGTGTTCACAGCAAAGGCGCGAACATTGTTTTCTGCGACGGCCATGTCGAGTACGGCAAACAAAAGAAGTGGCTCGAAGCGTCCGAAACCATGCGCCGGCCCTGGAATAACGATCACGAACCGCATCCAGAAACGTGGTCAACGACGCGCCAGGGTTTTGAAGGTGTTGGAATCCGGCTTTACCCAGCGCGTCAGCAATGATATTAGGACCGCATGACATGGGCTGAGATTTGCGAAGCTAAAAGACAAAATGAACGCACTTGCTAATTGCCTCTTCCTTACGATGTTCACGGCGGCACTCCCCCTGGTGTACGCCCAGACCGATCTGCGCGACGCGCTCAAAGACAACGTCGAGTCGCACTGGGTCTATGATGATTTCCAACACGCCAGGGCGCGCGCCCAGGAGACCGGCAAACCGCTGCTGGTCTTGTTCCGATGCGTGCCGTGAGTGGCGTGCAAAAGTTTGGACGAACAGGTTGTTCGTCAGGATGCGGAGCTTCAGAAGCTGGAACAGCAATTCGTCTGTGTTCGTCTCGTCCAGATGAAGGGCGTCGATCTGCACCTTTTCCAGTTCGATTACGACCAGAGCTGGGCGGCGTTTTTCTTGAACGCGGACGGGGCCATCTATGGCCGCTACGGCACGCGCGCCGGCGATAAGAAAAACGCGGCGAGTTTCATCTCGATCCCCTCCTTCAAAAAGGCGATGGAACGCGCGCTGGAACTCCACAAGGCTTATCCGGCGAATAAGAGCCGGCTGACCGGCAAGCTCGGTCCGAAACCGCGTTTTCCAACTGCCGAGCAAATCCCCAGCTTGCGGGATCGCGCCGACGGCCCAACCACGCCCAAGAATTGTATCCATTGCCACATGGTCGGCGAGCACGCGAGGAAGCTGAAATACCAGGAAAAGCAACTCACACCGGCGGACGTTTGGATTTATCCGTTGCCTGCGAACATTGGCCTGAGCCTGAACGTGGACGACGGACTGCGCGTCGAGAAAGTCGAGCCTGGCTCTCCAGCCGCGCGCGCCGGTATGGAAATCGGCGACGAACTTTCCTCGATGAACGGCCAGCCTTTGATTTCGCAGGCAGACGTTCAATGGGTGCTGCACAACGCGCCATCGGAGACGACCCTTGACCTCACGCTCAGGCGCGCCGGCCGGACGCTGACGAAGGCCGTCGCTTTGAGTGGGAATTGGAAGGAGTCCGACTTGAGCTGGCGCGAGTCCTCGTGGAGCTTTCGTCCGGGGCTTTGGACGATGCCCCTTTCCATTGCTGAAAGGAAGAAGCGAGACATCGCGCCCGGCGAATCGGGGCTGTTGGTGAAATGGGTGTTTGGCCGCCCGCCGTTGGCCAAACAAGCCGGGCTGAAAGACGGCGATGTCATCGTCGCGCTTGACGGCAAACCCGTCCCGCCGGACGAAAGCCATTTCAACGCGTCCATCCGGCTGAATCATCCGCCGGGCGACAAGGCGAAGCTCACATTGTTACGCAACGGCCAGCGAGAGGATGTGCTCCTTCCGTTGGAGTGAGGAAGGCGGGCTTCCAGCCTGCCCTTTTTGACGGTCTTCATCGAATGAAAACGAAGGCCGGCAGGATGCCTGCCCCTGGAACAATCGTCGCAATTGCTCGCAAGTCGCGAAGAAGTTTTGGCGAGGGAATGAACATCGAACATCCAACATTGAATTTCCAACTTCCACCAAGAAGCGGCTCCATCGATGTTCAGAGTTCGATGTCAAAGGCCTTGTGACCACGGTGCGCGGAGTGGATGGTTCGATGGTCAAGCCCTGAGCCAGTTAGGCGATAATCGACTGAACGACTTCGCCGTGGACATCCGTCAAGCGCATGTCGCGGCCGGAGAAACGGAAGGTGAGCTGGGTGTGATCGATCCCCAGCAGATGCAGCATCGTGGCGTGGAGATCATGAATGTGCACTTTGTTCTCGACCGCCTTGTAGCCGTATTCGTCGGTCGCGCCGTAAATCATGCCGCCTTTGACGCCGCCGCCGGCCAGCCAAACGGAAAAGCCAAAAGGGTTGTGATCCCGGCCATCCGAGCCCTGGGCGAACGGGGTGCGGCCAAATTCGCCCGCCCAAATCACGAGCGTCTCGCCCAACAAACCGCGCGCTTTGAGGTCCTTCAGCAAAGCGGCGATGGGCCGGTCCACGGCGCGGGCGTTGTTCTCGTGTCCGGATTTCAATTGCCCGTGCTGATCCCAGCGATCTCCGCCAACGACGGGGCACGTCAGCTCAATGAACCGCACGCCGCGCTCGACCAATCGTCGCGCGATCAAGCATTCCGTGCCAAAGATGCGCGTCGGCTCGTAGGCGGCGTCCAAGGCGTAAAGCTTCTTTGTGGCTTCGGATTCGCCCGTAAGCTCCATCAATTCGGGCACGGCCGCTTGCATCCGGAAAGCCAGTTCGTAATTGGCGATCGCCGATTCGAGCTGGTCAACCTGACCGGCACGAGCCAGAAGACGGCGATCCAGCGTGCGCATGAGAGCCAGCTTGTTTTGCTGCAATTCGGGTTTGGCTTCGGTGGGTTTGATGTTCGCAAGCGGATTTGGCCCGGCCCGGAATATCGAGGCTTGAAACGTCGCGGGTAAAAAGCCGCTGCCGAAATTCTCCAGGCCGCCCGGCGGAATGAGGCCTCCGTTCAACACCACAAAGCCCGGGAGATTCTGGTTTTCGGTTCCGAGGCCGTAACCCACCCAGGCGCCCATGCTCGGCCTGCCGGAAAGTCCCAGCCCCGTGTGCAGAAAATAGTTGGCATTCGTGTGCTCGGAGAAGTTCGAGACCATCGACCGAATGACGCAGAGGTCGTCGGCACATTCGGCCACGTGCGGGAAAAGGCTGCTCACGGGAATTCCGCTCGCGCCGTATTGCCGGAACGTCCACGGACTGCCGAACGTGCTGCCGTTATTGTTGAACTGCGTGGGCTCGATTTTCATTTTGAACGGCTGGCCATGCTCTGCCGCAAGCCGAGGTTTGGGATCGAATGTGTCCACTTGCGAAGGACCGCCGTCCATATAGAGGAAAATCACGTTGCGAGCCTTGGCCGGAAACTGCGGCGGGCGGGCGCCAATAGGGCCGGAACTCCTCGAAGGCTCCGAAGCTGGGATCGCCCCGAAGGCTCGGTCGCCCAGCAAGGCCACCAATGCGGCAACACCGAAGCCATTGGCGCATTGGCCGAGCATTTCGCGCCGGGTCAAAGGACGATTTAGAAATCTTCCGCAGTGGTGCATGAGCTTCACTTCGTCATTCGATAAAGATAAATTCCTTCGCGTTGAAGATCACGTGGCACAGATCAGCCCAGGCTCTCTCGCGACCGTCCGACGACGAACCGTTCGAAGCATAGAATTCCGTCTGGCGCCCAAGGAAGTCGAACGCACCGGAGAGTTCTCCTGGCGAAGGCGGACGGCTGAAAGCGGTGTAATAGACTTCTTTGATGAGTGCTTCGGGAGTCTGGTTTGGATCGCGGAGCAACCGCCTGGCCCAGGCGCGCGCCTGTTCCACAACAAACGGATCGTTCATCAGAATCAACGATTGAGCCGGCACGTTGGAAATCGTGCGTTTGCCCACCGTCGTGAAGGGCACCGGGGCGTCGAAGGTGCGCATCATCGGAGAAAGAAAATTCCGCCGGACTTCGAGATAAATGCTTCGCCGGCCTGCGCCGTCGAGTGGACCGCTCTTCGAAGGGCGGCCGCGGCCATCCATGAACTCATTCAAATGCACCGGGACGGACGAACCAAACATCACGCGCTCCAATCGTCCGGAGACCGCGAGAAGGGCATCACGGATGGCTTCGCCTTCGAGCCGGCGGATGGACCTGCGATGGAGCAACGCGTTGTCCGGGTCCTTTTCTTCGATCGCGGCGTCCGAGATTTTGCTGGACATCCGATAGGCGCTCGAAGTCACCAGCAATCGGATTAGTTTCTTCATGGACCAACGAGCTTCATCACGAAAATAGACCGCGAGCCAATCGAGAAGCTCCGGGTGGGTCGGAGGCTGGCCCAGGAGGCCGAAATCGTCCGGCGTGGGGACAAGGCCGCGGCCGAAGAGGTGGTGCCAGACGCGGTTGGCCATGACTCGGGCCAGGAATGGATTCGATGGATCAGTGATTCGCCGAGCGAGTTCGAGCCGTCCGCTGCCTTGCTCGAAGCTCGGCTGATCGGGGCCGGCGATCGCTTCCAGGAAACGGCGGGGAACGGCCTCGCCAAAATTCTTTGCACTGCCTCGGATAAAGACTCGTTCATCAAGTCCAGTGCCATCGGCCATTCCCGGAACGCGCTCCGGGGCGGGAAGGACGGACTCCAACTGATGAAATTCGCTCAACAGCTTTCCGAGTCGTGCGGAAGATTTCGCGACCCCAACCAGGTCCACCGCCTCGAGCAAGCGGTTTTGAATGAGCCAATTCAGCAAGGCGATTTGCGTTCGGGCCTTGTCTGAATTCAATGAGGTACCTGATGTCCAGGCTTGCACAGCTTCAACGACCGCTTGTTGATAGCGTTGCGCCAGTGTCTCGATGCGATCAATCGGAGCGTCGCCAAGCAAAGTCAGTGCGGCGTTAAAAGTCGGTTCCTTGGGGGGTGATTTGTCTTCGGAAAGCAGAATCCGGCTGACGGCGGCAAAACCTCTTGGACTGTAACCCTCTGTTTTCCCGCCGCCCGCGAGATCGGGTGTCGCAATGTCACTTAATTCGACATACGCGCGATGCCCCATCCACATGCTCAGGTCGATCGTCAGCCAGCGAAAGTCGTCGTGATTCAGAACCTGACGAAGCGAGCCATAAATTGGACTTTGAATCAGCGCGAAATTATCGATGAAAACGTTGATCCGGGCGTCCCGGCCGCTCACGAAAAGGTGGAGGAACCGGTTCGTGATCGCAAAGGTTGGAGAACGGAGCGCACCCTGCAACCGCAGGGAAACCGCACCGCTATGAGCGGAGGGCTCCTGCAGGATCGCCGCCACTGGTCGGTTGGTGTCACCAACGATCCATTCCCCGACCGGACTTGGCTTGTGCCCGAATCCCTCTCCGTCCGGGCACCAACCTGAATAATCCTGCGAACGGAAATCAGCAAACACGGCGAACGCATGCGAACTGGAGGGATCGGTCCCGGTCACGAGTTTCGATTCGGCCAGCAGCGCGCTCCATTGTTCTTCACAAGCTTTCGGATTGGCGGGGTAACCAGAGGCAGTGAAGCGTTTCCAGATCTGAAGGGGATGGCCTTCCGCCGAAGTTGAAGCTTGCTGGAGCGCTTGAACCCAGCGGGACAGGCGGTCGGCATCGACGCGGAATTCACCGGCGATCTGCTCGCACGATACCGGAGGGCTTGTCTGCATCGCCCGTTCGGCCAGCAGATATTGAGCGACAGTTTTTATCGGATCGGTCCAGACATCCGAAAACGTGTTTCGGATCTCGATCTTAAGCTGCCTCAATCTTTGGATGATTTCAGCGGCCGATTCGGCCGGTTCGATCGCGCGCTGGGCATATCGCGAGCTCGCAAAAACACCGTAGAGAGCATAGTAATCGCGCGTCGAGATGGCGTCGAATTTGTGGTCGTGGCAACGAGCGCACGCCACGGTCAGGCCAAGAAAAGTCTTTGTCAGCACGTCAATCTGGTTTTCGATGACGTCCGCCTGGTGCTGGCGGACATCGACCGGCGAGTGAGTCTGTTGCCCGAACCAGAAGAACGCCGTTCCGATACACGATTCGTTAAAGCCCTCGGTGGGATGGAGGCGCGGGAGCGAAATCAAATCACCCGATATTTGTTCCGTGACAAATTGATCGTAGGGGACGTCGGCATTGAATGCGCGGATGACGTAGTCGCGATAGCGCCAGGCGTTGTGAATTGGGTAATCAAACTCGTGCCCAAGCGTCTCGGCGTAGCGGACCAGGTCCAGCCAATGCCGCGCCCAGCGCTCGCCGAAATGAGGCGACGAAAGCAGGCGGTCCGCCAGATTCTCATACGCGCCGGGCGATTGGTCTTGAAGAAATGCCTCCACTTCGCGTCGTGGGGGCGGAAGGCCGAGCAAGTCGTAGTAAAGTCGGCGGATCAAGGTCTGCTTGTCGGCCGCGCGCGCCGGCCAGCTTCCCGATTTCTCCAGCATGGCCAGAAGGAATTGATCGACGGGATTACGAACCCAGCCGGAATCTTTCACCGGCGACGGTCTCGTGGGTTGGATCGGATGCCAGGCCCAGTGCTGGCGGCGCCGCTGTGCGAGATCGAAAACTCCGGTCTGAACGATCTGCTTTTCGGGAGCTTCCGCCGGCCAGATAGCGCCCAGTCGAATCCATTCAACAAAACTCGTGATTTGCTCATCCGCCAACCTGTGCTTCGGCGGCATTTGCAAGTCCGGGTTTGAGTAGCGTATGGCTTCGACCAGCAGGCTCTTCTCGGGATCGCCGGGAACAACCGCCGGGCGGGTGCCGCCCCCCTTGAGCATGTCCTCGCGCGAATCCAGGCGGAGGTTGCCCTTGAGTTTTTCGCTGGTCGCGCTGTGGCATTTGAAGCAGTGCTCGACCAGGACAGGCCGAATCTGCTTCTCGAATAACTCGAGACCCTCCAAGCTGGTTTCGACTGGAGCATCAATCGGCGCTGTCGCCGAGGCCAACCAAGCAAGGCATGCCAGAGCGGCAGGACGCCACAGGGAAGGCACTTGTTTGGCGGTGTTCATTTCGGCGTGACCGCAAACAGCCTAGGCCATCTGGCATTCGCCATCAAGGAAGGTTGGAGCGTGTGGAGCGTGTGGAGCGTGTTTGGGAAGGGCCGCCCCAAACAGTCACGCACAGCGCAACCTTCAAAGTTTACGGCAAAACTGGATGCCATCCGCGATCGGTAGCAAGACCGTTTGGACGCGCCCGTCGCGGGATAGCTTCCGATTCAGCGCGTCGAGCGCACTACCATCCGGATCCTCCAAGGGCTTCGCGCCGAGTCTCCCGCCCCAGAGCATATTGTCGAATAAGACCAGTCCGTTCCTTCTCAAGCGCGGCAGAATCAGTTCGTAATAAGCGTCATACTCGGTTTTATCGCCGTCGATAAACGCAAGGTCGAACACCTGATTTGGATCGAGGTTCTTGAGCACGGAAATGGCTTCTCCTAGTCGGAGATCGATCTTGGTTTGCACGCCGGCTTGAATCCAGAACCGCTTCGCAATTGATGTCCACTCCGCACTTCGATCAATCGCAACCAATTGCCCCCCTTCCACCAATCCGCGGGCGAGGCAAATGGCGCTAAACCCGGTAAACGTGCCGACCTCGATGGCGAATCGGGCACCAAGGGCGGCTGTGAGAATTGTCAGAAAGCTGCCTTGTTCACGACTGATCTGCATCCGGCTTAGATCGCCCAGTGCTTCGGTCTGGGTGCGCAATGCCTCCAGAACGGGATCCCGGGCGTTACTACGGCATTCACACAGGTAGGTATAAAGCGCGTCGGTCAGGGACGTGTATTTCGCTTTCATCGCTGAACTCTCTCAATAGGACAGGGCAATCGCATGGAGTGATCAATCGCGTTCAAGGGAAAAGATGCAAGCCGATTTGCTCAAACCAATCTGCGACTCCACCCTCCTCCGCCATCAGGTTCAAGCAACGTAAGAACGGGGTCTCTCAGGGGTCAGATATCGAACGGGCAATGTCCTTTCGATAATCACTCTAAGCAGAAATAGCCAAAGCACTTCCGTGACCGGCAGAAGTTGGCTGCTGCCCTTGAAAATCGTAAGAAATCACTTGACTTGACCGGCTGAAACGAATAAAAGCCTTGCCAGATAAGCGATTAATGCCGCGAGTTCTGGAGTTTAGAAAACGCGTAGAATTTTGAAAAACCCTCAGGGAACTATGACTAAAACTAAAGCTCAGCTATCGAAGTCGGTTGTCGTCTTGGCGGCCTCCATTCTGTTTTGCGGGAGTGGTTTTGGAGCCACAGTTTTCGATAACACCGCGTCCACGAATAACCTGAATCGTTCGTTTTCTCCAGGGAATGGCATTGAGTTCGGCGACCAAATCTTCCTTGCGGGAAGCGAGCGGCGCATAACTGACTTTCAATTTGACTATTTTCTCAGCGCTAACGCGGGTGGCAATGAGCGAGCAGAGTTGTTCTTCTACCAGAATAACGGCGCGGGCGGAACTGCTCCTGGCACGCAGCTTTATCGCAGCGGCCAGTTCCCGCTGGACAAGGGTTTCCAGACGGTCCTCGCCCAAGGTCTTTCCGTCACGGTCGGTAATTCGTTTACGTGGGCTGTCCGATTCGAAGGCGTTGATCTCGGAGAACAAGCGGGACTGTTAGTGTTCGACCCTCCGGTAGTCGGCGCCAGTTTTGACGATTTTTGGGTCAGGGACACAGCAGGCAATTGGACCACATTCCTGATCGATGGCGGGGCTGTGCCAGGCAATTTCTCCGCGCGTGTCATCGCCGTCCCAGAACCAACGACCTTCGCGTTTGCCATTTCGATGGGGCTGATGTGGCTCGGATTCAGGGCCTACAAGAGACGCCCCTGAGGATTAGTTTTCTAAAAAAAGGCGCAGCTTCCGCTGCGCCTTTTTTTTGCCAATCGACAAACTCCGCATTTCCTCACCAGAGTCAGCGAACCTCCGCCGACGGCCCTTTTGATTCACGGTAGCTCTTCACGACCCAATCACTCAAGATCTTGTCCGGAGCTTCCACGGCGTCCCGATCAATCGTAAACTCGCGCTGCCCTGTGTTCTGAGCGATGAGTTTCAAACCAAACTGGAAGTCCTTGAATTTTGAGGAACACTGATCGCGCACGGAAAGGCCCTGCTCCAGTGCCGCCGCCACGAGCAACCCAGCCGCCGCTTCCGTGAAGCGGATTCGCAAACCGTGGAGTTCCGTAAACCGATTTGCAAAATCATTTACCAATTGATGGCCGACCGCGGTTTCTTCCATCGCTTGCTGGTCGAGCACGCGATCCAACCCGGCGCGCGGATTCTCTACCAACTCCTGATTCACAACGAACCGCTTGACCTTCGTCGAAGGTAATTCGTATTTGAAATCTCGGAAGACGCGTTCGCAAACCGTCATTAACCCGCGCGCCCCGGTTTGCTCTTCGCCAGCGAGTCGGGCGATATCGCGCAATCCATCGTCGCGGAACAACACTTCAATCCCGTATGCGGCGAAAGTCTGCTCGTATTGTTTGATGAGACTGCCTTCGGAATGTTTCAAGATCGTGAACAAGTCCTCCGCCGTCAACGGATGGCATACGACTCGGACCGGCAACCGTCCAATGAACTCTGGTTCAAATCCAAACTCAATGAAATCGCGAGTGGTCACGTGTTCCAAACACCCTTGATCCTCGATCGCCTGGTTCCTGGCCGCGAAACCGATCGTCGCCTCCCGCAAACGGCGGCGGACGATTTTCTCCAGCCCGTCAAAGGCACCGCTGACGATGAACAGAATGTGTTTCGTGTTGATGACGCCGGGCGACCGTTTGCCCCGCTGCATTTCCAGAATCGCCTGCACCTGGCCAGCAATATCTTGCGGCGACCGCGCCGGAACCTCCGTTTCCTCCATCAATTTGAGCAGATTCGTCTGGACACCGCGTCCGCTAACATCCCGACCGGCTAGATTGCTCGCCGCCGAGATCTTGTCGATCTCATCCACGTAAATGATCCCGTACTGCGCGCGCTCGACATCTCCGTCGGCGCGTCGAACTAACTCTCGCACCAAATCCTCAACATCCCCGCCGACGTAGCCGGTTTCAGAGAATTTCGTGGCGTCACCCTTCACGAAGGGCACCCCGATCAACTCCGCCGCGCTGCGGATCAAATACGTTTTACCCACACCGGTCGGACCAATCAGAATGATGTTCTGCTTCGTGTAATTTGGCTGTTCTTTGCCCTGGATGGCGAGCCGCACGTGGTGATAGTGATCGCATAGGGCAACGCTCAACACCTTCTTGGCCTCCTCCTGTTTGATCACGAATCGATCCAAGTACCCCTTGACCTCGCGTGGCTTCTTATCGAAGCGCAGCTCTGGTTCAGCCGCCTTCGATGGTGGATCTTCAGCGGACCCGACCGTCTCGGTTTGAGGGACCTGTTTGACGCCCAGCGTTTGAAATTGCTGGCGCATGAAGTCCGCGAACTGTCGCTGAAATTCCTCCGGCGAAGGCGGGAGATTGGAAACCACATCGCTCATATCGGTTGAAATTGTGATCGGCCCTCGCCGCTCGCCTCTAATATGCACCACGCGGCCGCCCGGTCAATCTGCGCACGGTCAAAACGCTTTTCCGCGATCCCGTGCCTCATCGCCGCGTCGGGCCTGTTCAAAGAAGAAACGCGAATCAGGCCCGTGGCCAGCACAATCGGGCGAGCAAAACAATCTGGCGTCCAAGGAAACAACCCGTTCCCAATTCTATCGCGCGCGCTCCGGCGCTGGAGCGCAGCGCAACGAGACAACATCCTGAAATGCCGGTCCGTGAAACTTCCTACAGTCCCCGATCGGTTAAGCCGAGCGTCAAATGATCCGTCCAAGCTGCGCGGCGTGGATCTCCAGGCTGCCTTCCGTCCACACCACATAGTCAGCCGCATTCATCTTTTTCTCTGATGGCCATTGGGCGCGGCGCCGCTGCTCAATCTGCTCGATGGTCCAGCCTCGATTCCTCAAGCGTTCCTCCTGAGTTCTGGCCGAACACGCGACGCAAACCGTGGCGTCGAAATAGGCCGTGGCGTTGGTCTCGAACAACAAAGGAATGACCGCCACGATCAAGGGCGCGCCCTCGGCACGGCGCAATTCCAGTTGATGCAACCACGCCTCGCGGATTCTGGGATGCAAGATGGCCTCGAGTTGACGGCGCGACTCCGCATCGGCAAAGACGATTTCGGCGAGCTTTTCCCGAATGAGCCTGCTATCCCGGCCAATGATTTCCGCCCCAAACACCGACGCCAATTCGCGGAGCGCCGGTTGGTCCGGTTCGACAACTTGCCGAGCGATCAGATCCGTATCAATGACCGCAACGCCACGTTCCAGCAGCAGTTTTGCGGCGGCCGATTTTCCCATGCCGATGCCGCCAGTCAGGCCGAAAGTTTTCATTTTCAGGGCGCGACGGCTCGATAAAACCGAACTGGACCATTCGACAAAGCAGCCTCGACAATCCGAAAAGCTCCATTCGTCGCGACAAGCGTGGAGAGGGTGGTCCAGGTTCTTAAATCGTCGGATCTTTGAATTCTATACTGCTGCTTGATTTGGCCCAGCGCGTGGATCAGGAACCGATCCGAAGGCAAGGACTCGATTTGGAGATAAGCGGGAGTCCTCGCATCATTTGGAACGTGGAGAGGGAGTTCCAGGTTATCCAAAAACGCGGCATCCTGCCCGGCGCTGGTCCCACCCGCGTCTTTGGAATATCGCCACTCGAATATATTCACTCCCTCCGGCACGGGGAATTCAAAGCTAACCCAGTCCGCTTCCCCGGACCAACGTTGGATTCGGAGTCCGTTCAAATGAAACTCAAGAAAATCCCATCCCGCCTCGGAACTGACGCGCACCATGAACGAGCCGATCCCAGCCCGGCAGGTTTCGACAACTGTAAGCGCGCTCGACTGCCCGTCTCGGATCACGCCCGAACGCGCGGCGAATCGTCCGAACGAAACGGTTTGATCCTGGACAGTCCAAAGCTCGGCGCCCGAACTTTGCCACTGCAACTTCTTCAGCTCTCCGCTCTCAAAACCGTCGGTGAATTCGTAGGGGCGAAATCGCGCCGTCAACTCGATATTGTTGGTCATGACCACGAAAAGAGTTTCGGCCAACGCGCTCAGACTGCCCTCCCAACGGTCGAATTGGTAGTTCGGAGAGGAGGCCGCCGTGACCATAACTCGCGCGCGATCCACATACCATCCTGAACCTGGAACCACCGCGCCGCCCGGACTCGCGGTGAGATGAAGTCGATGGACCTGCGCCGGGGTGAAAGTGTACGCCAGGTTGATCGTTCCCGAGTTGCTGCCTAGGCCATCCACCGCGATTCGATACGTCTCGAACGCTTTGACGGCTTGCCGAATCTCGCTGAATGAGGCCCCCCCACGGACGTCGCCGTTTTCGGCAATCCAAATCAAGTTGGTGACGCGGTTCCCGCTATAAAGCCCCATGACGGTGTCAAAGCTTGATCCATCGGTGCTCAGAGTCAGAAGCCCATCCGACGTTGGTTGGTAGCTCCACCAAACAGACTTGCCTCCCCCAGCGCGCGCGTGAATGGGTTCGCCGAATTCAGAAGTCGCGGCAGCATTGTCCGCTTTCACCACGCCCTTGCGCCCCACTAACTCGGTGGAGTTGGCCAAAAGATCATTCGGAGACAGGAGCGGACGATAAAAGACCGTCAACGAGCGAGTAGGAGATACGTTGCGGGAAAAATCCACCGCGGCAACTTGAACGGAATTCTCTCCAACCTCGAGAACGTTGGTGCTCGACCAGTTTGTCGTCCCAAATGCGCGGCTCGCCGAATTGCTGTTTACCCGCACCAGCACCTCCTCCACACCGGAAGCATTTGGTTCCGGATCAAACGCGGTCCCGGCGATGACGACACGGCTGTTCGCCGGATCCGACAACGTCAACCCGCTCAGCGGGCTCACAATCCGAACTTCAGGTGTCCGTTCATCCGGAGCGCCGAACGGCTGGACGCGCAGATGAATCGTCCCCAAATCGCGGGCCGAATAGCCGGCCACAGCGATGAAATAGGTCACCCCTGGGACCGCATCAAAAACGACGTAACCCTGTTTCCTGCCGTCCGAATCGTCCGTGGAGGCAACCTCCTTCAGGGTCTGAAGCGTCGCGTTCGTATAGATGGCCAGCACCGTGTCAAAGGAACTGCCCGCCGAGTCCACAATGACGCTCGTGCGATTGGAGGGGGACCATTGCCACCAAACCGAACCGGCCGGCGTTGGAGCCTGCGCGTGCAGCGGCTCGCCTGCTTCAAGGGTGGCCAGCTTGTTGGTGACAACGAAGACTCCGCCAGATACGGGCAAGCGGGGTGCCTTGGCAAAGTCGTCATTGTCGGGAGGGGCAATTACCGAATAAACAAGAACCCCCTCCAGAGGATTTTTTTCCGGCGCAGCAACGCGAAGGCGCAAAGTGAGCGGACCGACGGCGTTCGGGGCGGCCAGGCGCGCACGGTAGGTCGCGTCATTAAACCCGCTGTTGGGTTCGCCGTCATCGTTGCGGAGAATCAGGACCTCGCCGGTGCCATCAATGCGGGCGCTCACGACCGCGTTGGTAACCGCCGCCACATCCGTAACCGTCACTTGGATTGGCAGCGTCGCGCCGGCTCGCACTTCAGTTCCGTTCTGCGGGGTCACGGTCCATTCGAGGTTACCGTCCGAACTGGCAGTTAAGGCCAGGAAAGCGTTCAACCGCCCTGCGGTACGGGCTTTATCGCGAAGGCTTTCGACCGGCACCACGGTCGCAAGAATTCGATTTCGAATCTCCGGAAGGAGCGCGCCGTTCGATCGGGCCAAAATCAAGGCTGCAACGCCGCTGACGTAGGGCGCAGCCGCGCTTGTCCCGCTCAACGTCCAGTACCCGGAGTCCGAATGCGCGTAAGTGGAGTAAATCTCGGCGCCGGGCGCGCCAAGGTGAACGTTGCGCTGGCCGAAATTCGAGAACGAAGCAAGCTGATTGCGGCGATCCAGCGAGGCCACCGAGATAATATTGTCCAACTCGTAGCCGGCGGGATATGCCGGCGACAAATCCAAATCGCCCCGCTCATTGCCTGCGGCAGTAACAAACAGGACTCCTTTGTTCCTAGCTTGGTCGATGGCATCGAACAGGGAGCGGGAGAAAGCGCCGCTCTCCCAACTGGCATTAATGATTCGCACGCCTTTGCGGACGGCGAAATCAATGCAACGAATGGCGTCGGAGGTGATGCCAAAACCGTCTGCAGCCATAAATTTGCAGGCCATCAATCGAACCTGCCAGGCGACCCCGACGTGAGCGTTCCCGTCATTCGCCGCCGCCCCGATTGTTCCGGCGGCGTGGGTCCCGTGACCAACGTCGTCGAACGGATCTCCGGAGCTGTTGAGCGCGTTAATCCCAAACACGTTGTCGGTAAACCCGTCGCCATCATCGTCGATTCCATTGGCCGGAATCTCACCAGGATTCCGCCACATCTGCGCCGCCAACTCCCGGTGTGTATAACGAATCCCGCTGTCGATTACGGCGACGATCACATTCGTCGAGCCGGTCGTGATTTCCCATGCGCGAGCAGCATCGATGTCCGCTCCACTAACGCCGCCGTCCAATCCCCGGTTGCGGAGTCCCCAGAGCGTGTCGTCACCATACCGTGCGTCGTTGGGTTCGCGGCACGCTCGCTGGACGAAATCAGGTTCGACGTAGTCAAAAAGCCCCGACTCCCTCAAATGGCGGATGCGCTCGATCAGCTTGGCCTGAGCGGATTCGATTTCGCGCGCGGGATCGGGATCCGAATGCTTGAGTTGAGGCGCGCTGAGGCCCAACACGACCAGACCGGGCACGAGCTTGATTTCACCCTCGATCCGGTGACCGAGGGAACTGAGTTTCACCAGGTTCGCAGGCGGAACGAGAGGGTTGGAAAAGCGAGCCAGCAGACGCGTGGGATGAACCTTGGTCTTGCCCAGCACAGCAAACTCCCGGTCGGCTGCGAGACCGTCCGAAGCGACCAGAATGAGGCAGCAAAGAACGGCCCCGGCCTTGCGGAGGGCGCCGTTTCTACCGGGCAGGCCGGACGCGATAAAAGCGTTGGCCAGCCGCGGCAGGGATAGGTTGTTCGATGATCGCGGGCTGCGCGGTTTGCTCGGAATTTGTAACGGTCGAAAGCCGTTCCCAGGTTCCTGAACCAAGATCGGACGTGTATTCGACAACGTACGATTCACCCGCTTGCGCAATCCATGAGATCGACACATTCGACGAGCGCTTTTCAAAGGTCAGTTTGTAGGTCGAAGCGCCGCGCGTATCGGCGTCGAGCGGAAAATTGTCGAGGTTGTTGGGGATGCCGTCCCCATCCGTGTCGAGTTTTGCGCTCGTTCGCAGAGCGCGATTCATTTTGACAGTCTTGTTCTCCGACCGCTTGATCACGTCCACGGAACTGCTTGGGCCAGCGAACTCGGACGCCCACCGCAAATGGCCGTCAAACAGTCCATCAAGCTGATCCACGGGCAGATTAGAATCCGCGAAATAGACGACCACATTGGGATCGATCAGGATCGAGTTCGGGATGTCGTTTGTCACGAGCGGTCCCAATTGCAGATAATCCACATAAAGCGCGCGTTTGCCGGAGCCCGACGGCACAAACACGAACAAGCTCTCCAGATCACCCCTCAAAGCAAGTCGTCCGATGGCGAGATTGTCCTTGTACCCCGCCGTGGTCGCGCCGCGATCCTCACTCACCGCCGTGTGAGGAATCGCCAGAAATCGAGGCGCAATCGATTCGATCTTCGTCCCGAGCAGATCGCCCACACGCGGCTTGACAGTGAAATTGAATCCTTCCGTGCTGATGACGTTGTTGGTCAGCGGGGCGGCGTCACCGATAGAATTCGTGACCGCCAGGGTGAACGTCTGGCGATTGGTGATTCCGTAATTCTGGATTTTAAGATCATTGGCAGCGAGACGAATATGTCCCCCGGCCTCAAATCTTCCGTTCTCGAGTTTCACGGAGCCGGCTTCCACGGTGATCGTGCCAACTCCCGGCGGGAACGTCCCGCGCTCACCCTGGATCGACCCAGTGTTCTCGAAGTAACTGGCCCGGAAAGACTGATTGAAAGCGGAGATCGTGCCGCTGTTGATAATGTTGCCATAGGGCGCGTCGGTGGCACTCTGCGTGCCCATCGCTACCATTCCGGAGAGCGTGATCCGACCCTCATTAGTCAGGTTCTTCAAGGTCGGGAAATTGCCTCGGTTCCAATCGGGAATGTTCGACGGCAACAGAATCTGCCCGGTCCGCCCCACCGTCATGTTCTCGGCCTCAACCAGGATTGATTCGCGGATTCGGAGCGTATCCGCGATCACTACGTTCGTCCCGCGGGCCGTAAAAGACGCCGTGAAGACAGGCTGAAGCACTCGCACCCGAGTCGCGTCCTCGACCAGCTCGTGAAAACCAATATCGCTCACGTTGGTGACCGGCTCCATGGTGACCTGCGTTGGATCGGAGGGATTCGTGACCGTGTTCGTGGTGATTGTTCCAGTCTGGTTGGTCCACATC
>JACPRI010000254.1 GCA_016190065.1 Verrucomicrobiota bacterium | reverse complement strand
GTGCTGGCGTTCGTGATGTTGATGAAGCCACTAAAACGAAATACTCCGTCGTCCAGATTGTTCGCGGTCCCGACGAACGAGCTGGCGTCCGCGCCCAGCCAGTTCGTGACATGCGTGAGGTCATTGCCAAGGTAAACGAACCTCGTGGCCCGGAATGTCCCGTTGGGCGTGCCAAAGCCATTGATCTGGTTGTCGATGCGGTTGGTTGGATTGGTGGCGCCGTCGGTAGGGACGGAGTTGATCGGGCGCCTCCAATACTCGCCATTGAGGCTGCCCCCAGCAGTCGTGAGCGGCGGGTTCACGGAGGCGGTTGCCGGGATATTAACTTGCGCCAGCGAGGTGCTGGTGATGCTCAACGCCGACAGAAGAGCGAGGAGTGCGGGGATTTTGGAATGGACAGTAGCCATAAGAGTTGGGCTCATTTAGTTGTTACTACAGCCCTCGCGAACGACACAACACACACTACCTGCACGGCAGCTTTCGCTCTGAGAACTGTGGTTGACAAAGGTAAGCACGAATTCGATCCATTTGGCAACAAGAATCCAGCCTGTCACCCAAGATTTATCGCGCCTCGCCCCTGCGCTGCTCGGCCCCGTACGGCTCGGCTAATCCTGTGTCACCAGACATTGCTATGCAGCGAGCAATTCTTGCTGTGATGCCATTGGCTTCCCATGAAACCTGGTAAGGACGGATTCCACTCCGTCCCTGACTTTACTCAGCGATCGGAAGAACAATATGAGGGACGCGGTGGAACGCGTCCTTACCAGTTCATGCTCCGTGCGCAAGGCCTGGGAGCCATGGATATGCTGATTGATGCTGAGCCGCAGTTTGACTTCGATTCTGGCCTCTGATTCCCTTTCGAGAAGTTTTTGGCCCTGTTCACATGTCTCGACTTTCTGACTTACTCATTCCGGAGATTGTTCTCCTGCTATTGCTCGCCGCAACTGGCTGCCGGAAATCTGCCCAGAGCCCTCCCCCATCTCCCATTACGAAGGCACCGACGTCAGCCCCGGCTGTTCCAGCCTGGCTCGATGATGAAACGGAGAAGTCCGGCCTGAACTTCACGCACGACGTGGGTCCAGTCGGAACTTATTTCATGCCCGAATCCCTCGGTTCCGGCGTGGCCATCTTCGACTTTGACGGCGACGGACGAATGGATGTTTTTCTGCTGCAGAACGCCGGAACTAACTCGACCGCCAAACATCAACTTTTCCATCAGGAAAGTGATGGCCAGTTCCGTGACGTGAGCCGCGGCAGTGGGTTGGACCTGCCGGCACGCGGAATGGGCGTGGCGGTTGGCGACGTGGATAATGATGGCCAGCCCGACGTGTTTGTCACGGAGTACGACCGCGTACGGCTGTTTCGCAATCTCGGCGGCGGAAAATTCAGTGAGATCACGCGCGACGCCGGACTCGACAACCCGCATTGGGGAATGTCGGCCGCGTTCTTCGATTACGACCGGGATGGCTGGTTGGACTTGATTGTGGTCAACTATGTGGACTACTCGCCCTCGATGAAGTGTCCCGATGCGCAAGGCAGGCAAGGGTATTGCGGCCCGTCCGGCTTTCCGGGGACAATCCCGCGTTTGTTCCACAACTTAGGGACTAGCACTGGTTCGATTCGATTCGAGGATGTGACGCTGACAGCGGGCTTTGGGAAATTGGCAGGGCCAGGGCTGGGTGTCGTCTGCGCGGACGCCAACGGAGATCGCTGGCCGGACGTGCTCATCGCCAACGATGGCCACGTGAACTGGCTTTTGATCAATCAGCGCAATGGGACTTTCACCGAGGAAGCCGCCACGCGCGGGATCGCTTACAACGAGATGGGCGCAGTGCAGGCCAACATGGGCGTCGCGCTGGGCGACGCGGATGGCGACGGCCTCTTCGATATTCTCGTCACTCACCTCAGCACCGAAACGCACGCGCTCTGGAAGCAGGGCCCGCGCGGATACTTCCAGGATCGAACTTCGGCTTCGAGAGTGGCGGCATCGGCGTGGCGAGGCACGGGCTTCGGCACCGTGTTCAGCGATCTCAACAACGACGGCGCGCCGGACTTGCTGGTTGTGAACGGCGGGATCAAGCGACTTACCATCGACCCCGCGCCCAACGGCAAGGCCAACAGCGATCCGTTCTGGAACGGCTTTGAGCAGCGCAGCCAGGTTTTCGCCAACGAAGGCAACGGCGCTTTCTCGGATGTCTCCGCTGCCAACCTGGCCTTCAGCGGAACTGCGGCGGTCGCGCGCGGGTTGGCCGTGGGCGATCTGAACAACGATGGCGGACCGGATTTGATCGTCACTCGAATCGCTGCTTCCGCGCGAGTGTATCGCAACAGCGCCCCGCGCGGACACTGGCTGACGGTGCGCGTCGTGGAGTCGGCCCTCGGAGGTCGCGATGCGTACGGCGCGGAAATCACGATCAACGCGGGCGGTCGGCGCAGGATGGTGTGGGTAAATCCTTCTCAAAGTTATCTCTGCAGCAACGACCCTCGCGCCCACTTCGGCCTCGGTTCATCGACTCGAGTGGACAGCATCGGCGTGGTATGGCCGGACGGCAGCGAGGAGCAATTTCCCGGCGTCACTGCCGATCAGATCATCACGCTGCGGAAAAGTGCCGGGCAGCGCAGGGCAACTCCGGCGATCTCGGGCGGTGGAGAATGAGCGCGAAGCAGAAACCGAAACGGTCGAGGGCCGGAGGACAAGGGGCCAGGACACGAATAGAAAGTGCCGCTCATCCCCTGCTTCCCGCCCCTATCTCTCGCCGCAATTGGCCGTGGTTACTTGCCGGTGGCCTGGTCATTGCCGCCGCCTTCGTTGCGTGGCAAAGGGGGAAGATTTCTGCGCCCCCGCCGCCACTCGTGAACACTGCCGGTTTCGATCCCGTCATTGCTGCGGCGATCGGGCAAGCGCGAGAGGATGCACAAAAGGCGCCGCGTTCCGCCGAGGCGCGAGGGCGGATGGGAATGGTCTTATTGGCCCACGAAGCCCGCGCTGAAGCACGCGTGTGTTTCGTCCAGGCTTCCGTACTTGCTCCACGCGAACCGCGCTGGCCCTACCTTCTTGGTCTTGCGCAACTCGCGGACAACCCGATGGCCGCGGCGACCAATCTGGATCGGGCGATTCGACTTTTTCCTGAGCGTGAGTTTGTACCAAGGCTGAAACTCGCTGAGACTCTACTCAGCTTGGGCCGCTTGGACCAGGCGGAGGCGCAGTACCGCCACATCTGGCAGCGAGGGCCGAACTCCGCTTGGGCCGGCTTGGGTCTGGCGAAGGTGGAAAGCGCGCGCGATCGCTTTGCGGAGGCGACAAACTTCTTGGCCGCCGCCCTGCAGGATCTTTCCACCCGAAAAGCAGCTTACCGTCTCCTGCTGAACGTGCACCAACGTCTGAGCCACACAAATGAAGCCGCGCAACTCGCGCGTGTTCTGGACGAACTGCCGCATGACAAACCGTTCCCCGACCCGTTCCTCGCGGAAGTCCACAAACTCAAAACCGGAGAGTCCGCCTGGATCGACCTAGGCGATGAATGGATCAAGTCCGGGCGTGTGGCCGATGCTGTCAGGCTTCTGCAAAAGACGGTGCAAACTTATCCAAACTCGGATCGCGCCATGTTTTTCTTGGGGCGCGCACTCTTGCGGCTCGGTGACGCCGCCGCGGCCGAGGCCGTTCTGAAGCGGGCCGTTGCCCTGGCGCCCGACAACATCGAAGCCCAAATGCAACTAGGTGTCACGCGGCTGAGCCGGGGCCGGGCCAGGGAGGCGCAGCCCTGTTTCCGAGCCGCGATCCAGGCCAAGCCCAACCTGGCAGCCGCCTGGTTCAATCTCGGGCTGAGCCTCGGCGGAGAACTCAACAATCGCGCCGAATCGATGGCGGCGTTTCGGGAAGCGATTCGGTTGACGCCCAACCTTGTCGAAGCTTACCTGGGATTGGCCGTCGTGCTGAGAGCAGAAGGACAGAACCAGGCGGCTGCGGATCAACTGCGCCGCGCTCTTTCGCTCCAGCCCGAAGAGACGCTTCGCCGGAAGTTACTCGATCAATTGAAGCTTGTAGAGCCGCCGCCGTGACGTTGAGCAGTGCATTGCTGGGTGCGACACACCACCTGATCTCCCCTGTGAAGTCGAAAGACGTGGAGGCATCGCCGAATGGACGGGGCGCATCGCCGTAGCGCAGATTTTCAATCTGCCGTATCGCGGAATTGCATTCCGCAACGCGCCGAACAAGCCCGAACGCCCTGGAACCAGCCAGAGCGCTGCCGATTACAAATCGGCGATACGGCAGAGTGCAACTCTGCGCTACGCCTTCGGACGTCCCGTGCGGAATACCCTGGCCGAGCTACGGTGGGACGACTTTGATTCCTCCATCCGGCTTTAAGTGGACCTCGTGAGCCCCTTCCGGAATACGGTAAATAACTTTCCTGGCCTCGGGCTCTCCAGGCCACCCGACTCGAATCTCGTCCGGCTTATCGGACAGATGCATGACCTGCACGCAGGAATCTTGAGACCAATACCCAGAACCCGCGTGCACTTCACGAGCAGGCCCGGCGCGTCCGCGGCCGGCCAGCCGAAGCACGGCACCGACTCCATCAGGGTTTCCTTTCAGGCCAATCAATCGCAATCGAAGGCCGGGTTTGCCGCCCGTGTTGTGAAAGAGCTTCGTCGCGCCGCCGTTCTGCGTGACCACCAGATCCGTTCTCCCATCCCGGTCGAAATCCGCCACAGCCGTGGCGCGCTGTTCTCCATAGATCGCGATGCCGGATTCCGGTGGACGTAACGCGCGAAAGCCGCCGCGCCCGTCCCCCAGCAGCACGAGCCCCGCGCCGGCGTCGTGTCTCGAAGTTTCGGCATCGACTCCAAAGAAATTCTGCGCCAGGAAGGCGTCCTCATTTCCGTCTCCGTCGAAGTCCGCGACACTCACGCCAAAAGCAGGAGCGAATTGAGCCTCGATCGGCAACGGACGCGCCTCGAAATGATCTCCGCGATTCAAAAATAAGGTGGATTCAAACGTCGTCGCTTGAAACTCACGCACCCCGGACACCTGGTCACTCAGAATCTCCTGAGCGGTGGCTCGACCATAGGTATGATGACTGGGAAAACGCACCCCCACCGAGGGTATCGCGCTGGCCACGGCTTTTCTCTCTCGCCAAAGCAACATCTTCCCGGTGTTCGGGTCGTTTGAGGCCAGGAGCGTATGGATGACAGAGTCGCCCGCGAAATGGCCCCAGAACAAATGCACCGGCGCGTTTGCGCCGGACGACTGGTCCGTGCGCCAATTGCGCCCCCAGTTAGTGGCCATGAAGTCCAACTTCCCGTCGCCATCGAAATCACCCGCGGCGATTCCGTTCCAGAGCCCTTTGAATCTCGCGAGGCCGAGCGCGGCTGTGACTTCCGAAAACTTTCCGGCATCGTTGCGAAACAGACGGACGGAATCCCACTCGCAAGCGAGGGCCAGGTCCGGATCGCCGTCCTCATCAAAGTCCGTGAACACTGTTCCGCTGACGAGGCCAAGGTTAGGGAAGGCCTGTTGAACCTGAAACCCCTTTCCATCCCAGCGCAACAAGTACGACGAAGCGGCCTCCGGATATCGGCCAGCCACGACGCGTCCGCCGACAAACACTTCAAGCAGGCCGTCGCCGTCCACATCAGCAACAGCCAACGGTCCAACAACCGAACGCCCGTCGCCCAACACAGAAGCTTGATTGGCTCCGGTCGTCGCTTGCAGCGGTTGGACTCGGATCGGCGACGCATTCGTGTCGGCGTCCTCCCAATTGGACTGACCGGACAGCAGCGAAGGTGCCCCGTCCGACGCGCGCCACACCACGATGCTCGTTTGGTCACGGGAATTGGCCTTCGAGTCCGACGCCGCCTGTTCGAAGAAGCCGCCCTTGAGATCATTGTGGAAGATCGTCGTCCGTCCACCGTTCCCTCCAGCAACGATCAGGTCTTCCGCGCCATCAGCATTCACATCCGTCCAGCAAGCCCCTGGCCCAAGGCCGCTAAGTTTGCGTGGAAGCAACGGCTGGCGGCCAAAGTCGTTGAAGGGCGCATCGACGTGGACATGGTTCAATCGTGAACTGGCCTCTTCAAACAGAGGCGGCATCGGCCGTGGGACGGAATCGGGGGGCGTCTCCGCGAATGCTTCGTCGATTTCATAAACACAGTTAGGACTCGCCGCTTTGACGAAGCTGCGCTTGCCGCTTCGCCACGCGACTTGAATCTCCAACCGCCGCGCGTCGCCCGCCGCGAACACTCGCATCGGGTCGTCCGACGATAAGTAGCGTCCGCCAGCGATCATCTCCTGCGACTGAGTCACCGGACCGCCGGACACTGTGATTTTGGCCCCGATCCCGCGCGTGTTCCCACCCGCTCCCTTGAGCCGGACCGCAAGCCGGGGAGCCGCGGTTTCGTTACGATAAACGCGGGCGGGCGCATTGAGGCAGTTCATCACCACGTCGAGGTCGCCGTCGTTGTCGATATCCGCAAGCGCCATGCCGTGCGCGATCCCGACGGCGCCGAAGCCCCACGGCACGCTCTTGTCTTCGAAGGTCAGATCGCGCCGGTTGCGAAAAGCCAGGCTGGGCGCTTCGCGGCGCGGCATCCTGGATAGATTTTGAAGGCGAGTCTCTGGTGTTTTCCAACCGCCGGAGCGGACGATTTCCCCGATCACGTCCACGTCCTGCACATCGTGGTTGTTGCCGGTGGCGACGAGCAGATCTTCCCAGCCATCCAGATCCACATCGAGAAAGATGACGCTCCAGGTCCAATCGGTCGCGGTCACTCCGGCGAGTTGCGCAATCTCCGCGAAGGTGCCGTCGCCTCGGGCGAGATGCAGTGTGTTCCGGGTGACTTCAGGGCGAAAGTTCGCGTCGCCCATCGGCCAAACGACGGTTCCCTGGAGGGTGTCGGGACGCTGCCACGCGCGGGATTCGCGGCGTGGATTCAGCATGTCCGCCACGAAAATGTCGTCGTGGCCGTCGCGGTTGATGTCGGCCACATCGACGGCCATCGAGGAAAGGCTGAAACAGCGGAAGGCGTTTCGCGGCGCGGCACGAAAAAGTTTGCCCCCTTGGTTCAGCCAGACGCGATCCGGCCAGTTCACGAAATCGTTGCACACATAAAGGTCCGGCAGGCCGTCGCCATTCAAGTCGCGGAATATGACCGACAAGCCCCAGTCCGTGGTCGGACCGGCCAGCGGTTTTCCGTCTTCGTCGAGAAAGACCCCCAATTCCCATCGCACCGGCAAGAAGCGGCCGCCGCCGCGATTGACATAGAGAAAATCCATTTCTCCTTTCTCCAGCACCTCAAGGCCGCCGACAGAAGTCTTCAACCCGAGAAAGCGGTCGCGCGGATCAACGATTGTCGTGCCGCCCGGAAGCTGGCCGGTGGTGATTTTCAGTCCTGCCAGGTTGTCATGAAAGGTGTCGGAGCGATAGTTGGTCACGTAAAGATCGAGGTGTCCGTTGCCATCGACATCCGCGAGTGCGAGCGAGGTCGCGCCCAGGCGGCGGGCCGGCCATTCAGCGTTGCTTTCCGTGAAGCGGCCCTGGCCGTCGTTCAAAAAGATTCGCGTGCCGCCGCCGAGGATATTAACCAGCAGATCCAAATCGCCGTCCCCGTCCACATCGGCGAAGGCGCAACCCGTCGAGAGTTGAGTCGGGCACGCCACGCCCGCTTTGGCGGTGATGTCCTCGAATTCCCAATGGCCGAGATTTCGGTAGAGCCCGTTGCCGCCGTCAAGGCCGCAGAGATAAACGTCCGCTCGGCCGTCGCCATCCACGTCCCCCAGCGCCACGCCCGAGCCGATCTCGGTTAGCCGGTTCTTCGCCACCGTAACGTTGGACAGGCGGTTGGTGAAAACGATCCCGGTATCTCCCGGAGGAAGCAGAGTGAAGCCAGTCTTACCCTGCGAAGAAACCGCCAGCTCGGCGAAGCGAAACCCCTGCCCCGACTGCCAGGCCAGATTTCCGGCTATGGCGGCGTGGACTTCGCGATGACAGGCCAGCGCCAACACGACGAGGCCGGTGCGAAAGAACATCTCGAAGGCAGGTCGCATGGGACGCTCCGACCCTAACAAGCGCCTGGCTATCCCGCCAGTAGTTCCCTTTCAGCATCCTCAAAACGACAGTTGCTTTGAACAGGAGATAACGGAGAGAACAGAGGAAGAGAGACTTGGACGCGAATGAAGCGTTGACCGATGACCACTCCAAGGGTGAAACTGGTGAAACCCCAAGGTCCGTTGATTGATATGCAAACTCCTTCAGCTCCATTTCCTCTGTTTCCTCCTGTTCTGTTCAATTGCTTTTTTCAGGGTGTACCGAGGCGGCTGCTCCCGCGCGCAGAAATTCTGCGTGGTGAACTTCCAAGAACCTTCGGTGGAAAATGAAAAGAGGCCGGACTTGTGTTCGGCCTCTGTGAATTAGCTTAACGGACCAGTTTACTGCCGGATACGTCCGAACTGTTGAGCCC
>JACPRI010000236.1 GCA_016190065.1 Verrucomicrobiota bacterium | reverse complement strand
GACCCACGGCTTGCGCCGTGGGCTATTTTCTAGCGCCACTCCGTGGCGGAGGAAGCCGTTCACCTGATTCTCACTAATCCTGATCGGTGCAGAGGTCAGTTGCCAGTGGTAGAGGGGGAGGACCAAAGACATGAAGTCAGTGGTCGGTGGTCAGCAGTCAGAAATCAGAAGTCGGAAGTCAGCGGTCAAGGGTTGAGGGGAAGAACCCAAGACTAAGGACCGGTGGGAATTCTCGGAAACGTTCAACGCTCAACTTTCAACTTGCAACCCTCAACTTTCATTAAGAGCCTGCCTGTCCGAAGAACCTACGGGACATCCTTACGGCACGAAAATGGGCCTAAAAACTGGGGACTATTTTGGGGAACTCTAAGCCAACTATTCAGATCAGACGGGGGAGCGCACGCGCCCTGGCACGGCTGTGGCCGGTGCCCTCGCCGGCCACCCTGGTGCCCACGCGCGCCTTCGGGTCTCCGAAAATCCCTGCACCGTGCGGGCGGGGACTCGAGGGTCTAGCTAGGGGCGAGGGCGGTTCCAGATGTCAGAGGTCGGACGTCAGAGGACGGAAGGTTGAACCAGGCGTAGGCACCGAAGACGCAGGCGGCGAATGCAGTGAAGAAGAACCAGGTTAGCCAGGTTTTGCGCATTGTATTCTCATAATCAGAGGTCAAAAGTCAGAGGTCAGCAGTCAGCAGTCAGCGGTCTATGGTCAGGGGGCAGAGGTCAGCGGTCAGCGGTCAGAAATCAGAAATGGGCGGGCGGTTGATCATGCTGCCGAGCATCTTGCCAATTTCGGCACAAAGACCGACGAGTTCCCGGTGTTCACTCCCGTTGATCCTAAATCCAGCACTTGAGCAGCCACAAAAGAGCACAAAGATCTCAAAGACAAGCAGAAGAGAGAAGTCATTCTCCGACTCACGAAACGAGTGAACGAACCGGTCAACCCAAATTGTTCATTCCTCCGGCATGCCCCAGTTGCCGCTGGCAATGAGGCGCTTTTTGGTGGCGGCGTCGATAGGTTTGGCGCCTTGGTCCTTTAGCCATTGGATGAGTTTCCGGCCCGTCAGACGCGGAGTGTTTCGATCTATCTTCGGCAGAGGCACCAGTTTCGTTTTAGTTTTCTTTAAATGCGATATACTTTTCATAGTTTAGCTTACAGTCGGAAATGGCTTGCTGGAGCACGATATCCAGGGCCAAGCCGGGAAACCAATCTTTCCGAAGCAATCATCCACACTTTCGTCCGCCTGCGCCAGATCTTCGCCGCCAACGCTGACCTCGCTAGCAAACTCGAGGCTCTGGAGAAGAAATACGACGCTCAGTTCAAGGTCGTGCTTGCGATCGAATCAATGAACCGGAGGTTGCTGGCATCCGCCGGGTCTGGTAAACGTGCGGCCTCATGAATATTCAGGGAACTTGCAGCATCCCGGCGCCGCCGGCCCGCGTATTTGAAGCGTTGATTAATCCAGCGGTTCTGCAGCGTGTCATTCCGGGTTGTGAGAAGTTGGAAAAGACCGGCGCCGACGAATACAATGCCCACTTGAAGATCGGCATCGCGTCGGTCAAGGGGAGTTACGTCGGAAAAGTCAAACTGACCGACCAGCAGCCTCCGCACAAATTCACGCTGCACATGGAAGGCAAAGGCGCTCCGGGTTTCGTTAAAGGCAGTTCGGTGATCGAACTGAAGGAGGAAGGCAGCGGAACCAAACTGTCCTACACCGCCAGCGTCCAGGTGGGAGGATTGATTGCGGCAGTCGGTTCGCGCGTGGTGGAGGCGGCGGCGAAGAAGCTGGCCGGCGACTTCTTCCAGAAGTTCTCGCAAGTTATCGAGAATCCTTCGGCGGGCGCGTGATGGCTAGGCCGTGTGATGCAGGAGAGAAACCACGGATGAGCACGGATTTGAGCGGCACGAATTACGCGAATTCTCACGAATCAATTGAGTTTCCTCCCATTCGTGGAAATTCGTGAGATTCGTGTCTGGGGATTTCCGCCATCGATGGGCGATTGTCAATGCCGATCACGGCCGTTTTGGTTTGTCCTTCTCCGTAAGCCGAAAAGTCGCGTCCGACCTCCAGGGGATCTCTCTTAGATTCACGACCAGCGTGCGCGGCAGCAACTCGATCTCATGCCCGAACAGCTCAAATGTCACGGTGCCGGGCAAGAACGTGGTGTCGAGGAAAACGACTTTGCCGAAAGGGACGTTGGTGATCGGCGTCTCGAACACGATCGTCGCCGCTACATTGGTTTGGGTGAGGCGCTGGTCCGAGAAGACGAACGTAATGTTGGAAAGACTCAGCTTCTGGTGCGAGACGGACAGGCTCGGTTGCCCCGAGGCGTCCGTTTGAAAGTGCACGTGCCAGGGCCCATTCACGTGGCGCCGGTGCTCGATCCATTGGTAGGCGACCAGATAAAGCACGAGCGCTATGGCCAGGCCCACTCCCAAATGCTTGCCCAGGCTGTCGCGATTCATCGAATTTCAACGGCGCTTTGAAGTACTGGATCTAGGATACGAGTCATGAGCTGTTCGATAAATCGGTGCGAAGAGTCGGGATTCTCCGTCTGCCTGCCAAGACGAAAGTAGAAATGGGGCCCGCCAAATACGCGAATGCACACGAACAAGCCGCAGTCTTGTCTTTGTAAACGTCAAAACATGCCCCGATGATTTGGTATGCTTCGTCCTTGTAGATCAGGTCGTTAACGATTCGCTTCATGGTTTGGCGTCTTTGGTGTGTTTGGCGGGCATTTTCTGTACGTCCTTCTTCAGCGGTTTTTCACAAAAAGCTTCCCCGGCAGTTGCTTAACCAACCGTTTCATTTCCAGGCTCAGCAGCGCGACCGACGCCGCCGACGCCGGCAGTCCGCTTTGGCGGATCACGTCATCAATGGCCGTCGGTTCTTCCTCGAGCGCGGCATAGACTTTTTGTTCGTTCTCCGACAACGTCAGCGCGGGCAGCACGCCGCTTTCGTTTGGAGCGGGCAGACGATTGGTTTGCGGAAATAAATATTCGAACTCGCTCAGGATGTCTTCCGCGCCTTCGCAAAGCTTCGCCCCCTTTTTGATCAACTCGTGACAACCCTTGCTGCGCGGCGAATCGATCCGGCCCGGCACCGCGAAAAGCTGGCGGCCGTAATCCACCGCCATGTTCGCGGTGATCAACGCGCCGCTCGTGAGATTGGCTTCGACCACGACGGTGCCGAGCGTCATGCCCGCGACGATGCGATTGCGGATTGGAAACGATTGTTTGTCCGCCGTGCGATTGAACGGGAATTGAGTGATGACCGCGCCGTTCGCGGCGATGCGCTCGAACAACTCGGCGTTTTCCGGCGGCACGACCAGATTGATTCCCGTGCCCAATACCGCGATGGTCCGGCCTTTCGCGCTAAGCGCGCCCTGGTGGGCGGCGGTGTCGATCCCGCGTGCGCCGCCGCTGACCACGGTCACGCCGATGTAGGCGAGCTGGTAAGCCAGCTTCCTCGCGACTTCGACGCCGTACTGTGTGGTCATGCGCGAGCCCACCATCGCCACGGCATTCTTGTCTTTCTCCGTGAGCCGGCCCTTGACGTAGAGGACAATCGGCGGGTCATAAATCTGGCGCAGAAGTTCGGGATACAATTCGTCCGCCTGCGTCAGGACGTGGCAGCCGAACTCCTGGATTCGCCTCAATTCACCCTGGAGATCCACGCCGCTTTCCCACAGCGAAATCGCGTCGGCGGTTTCTTCGCCGACGCCGTGGACTTTGAGCAGTTGGTGCTTGGAGGCGGCGAGAATGGCAGGGGCTTCTCCGAAATGTTCGAGGAGTTGCCGGACACGAACCGGCCCGACGTGATCGATCATGTTGAGCGCAATCAACGCTTCCTTGGCGTTCATGCGTTCTTGAGTAACGGAATTCGCAAGAGGCGGCAACTACGAATTCTGCTTCGCGCTCCGTCAACGCAAGTGTTCGTCAAACAACTTGTAAGCTGTCTCGCGCGAGGAAGTCGGGAAGTCGTGGTCGCAGTCAGGATGGTCCATGCGCAAATTTTGTGGCGCGCCGTGGAGTCGATAGACCGGCGACGCGGCGGCGACGATGCCATCGACGCTTCGCCACTTGAAATTGGAATCGTGCAGCGGCGCGCTGAGGTAACAAACGCGCGGCGCGAGCGCGCCGATGAGTTCGTGAAAATCGAACGGGATCGCCGCCAGCCGGCCACGATATTCAGCCAAACGCGGCATGTAGCGCTCTTGCGTCCAGCCCTTGCCCGGCAGCCACATCTCCGGTTTCTCACTGTAGTAATCGAGGTAAGAATCCAGCCCGCAACTCGACACGATCACCTTAATGCGCGGGTCGAAAACCGCGGTATAGACCGCGTTGTGGCCGCCGAGCGAGTGCCCGATCGCGCCAAAGCCGCCGCGCTTCACGAACGGCAGTGATTCGAGCAAGTCCAGTCCGCGAATGTTGTCCCAGATCGCTTTCATCGTGCCGCTGGCGTGGCCGAGCGCTTTGAGGTCGGGCTGATAGTTCGCGAGCAGCGGATAGCTGGGCGCGAGCGTGACGTAACCGCGCTCGGCCAGTTCGACGGCGTATTGGCGGTTCGCTTTGCCCCCGAGACCCACGACGACTTTGTGGCCGAGGGTGTGGTCCGTCCCATGCAGACAGAGCACCGCGCGGCAAGGTTTGCCGCCGGCCAAGGCGCTTTTCGGGACGAGCAGGTACGCGGGCACGCGCGAGTTAGGTTCCGACGCGTAACTGATGAGCCGGCGCACGTACGCGCCGCAATCGGTTTCCTCCTCGATCTTCATATCGAGCGCGCAGCGTTTGCCGTCGTCGGGCAATGGCCCCATCACTTGCCGGGCGCCGGCAAGGATTTCGGCCCGGCGTTTTTCCCAATCCGCGACTGTTTTCACCGGTTGGACGGCACCGTTGGCATCGCGGTAGGTGAGCAGGTTGTTCCGGCCGAGTCGAGTTGAGGACGAGGCAGGTTGCAGTTCTGCGGCGAGCGCAGGGTTGATGACAAACGCCATCAAAGCGGCGCAGCGGCCCAAAAATAATGAGTGATCGGACTTTTTCATGATCAGGACGAAGGTGAGCTTGTCTGAGTCGAAGTGTAATTGAAGGTTCCCCAAAACACACGTGCAGAGATGTGCCTCGAGAGGCCGCGCATGGCGGCTTGCACCTTTAAGACCGAAGAGTAGTGTGAAGCCATGGTCATCCTTTCCAATATCTCTCGCCGCCAGTTTCTCGAAGATTCCATTCTCGCCGCGGCAGCGGCTGCATCGGTTCCGGCCTCACTCATTGCTGCTGAGCCGCGCGCGGCCAGCACCAACGACAAAATCTCTGTAGGCATTATCGGCTGCGGCATTCGCGGCAAACAACACGCGCAAGCGCTGGCCCGCCTTGCGGACTGCGACCTCGCTTACGTCTGCGACCCGGATCGCGACCGCGCCGACGAGGTCGCGGAGCAGCTTGCCAAACTCAACCGTCCCCGGCCGAAAGCCGTTCAGGATTTGCGCGTGATTCTCGAAGACAAATCCGTCGCGGCCGTTTTCATTGCGGCGCCCAACCATTGGCACGCATTAGCTGCGATCTGGGCCATGCAAGCGGGCAAGGATGTCTATGTCGAGAAACCCGTCAGCCACAACATCAGCGAAGGCCGCCGGATTGTGCAAGTGGCGCGCAAGCTGGGACGCATTTGCCAGGGCGGAACACAGAATCGCTCCGACGGCGCGGTGGCCGAGGCCATCAAATACATGCATGCGGGCAAGCTGGGTGAAGTGAAGCTGGCTCGCAGCATCGTTTACGGACCGCGCGGTTCCATCGGCGGACCTGGTCAATATGAAATCCCCTCGAATGTCGATTACAACCTCTTCGCCGGCCCGGCGCCGATGAGTCCCCTCACGCGGCCGAAGTTTCATTATGATTGGCACTGGTTCTGGAACACCGGCAACGGCGAGTTGGGAAACAACAACATTCACTCAGTTGATATTTGCCGCTGGGGACTTGGCGTTACGGGACTGGGCCGCGCGGTAATCAGCTATGGTGGACGCGTGGGCTACACGGATGCCGCCGAGACGCCCAACTCCCAGGTTTGCATTTATGATTTCGGAGGCAAAACCATCGTCACCGAGACACGCGGACTGAAGACAGAACCGTTCCATCCCAAGTACGGCGGCTGGATTTTCTTCGGCACCGAGGGAATCATTTCGGGCAGTTCGCTCTTCGACATGGCGGGCAATCTGGTCCGCAAGTTTGAGGGCAAAACGGAAAACCACTTCGCCAATTTCTTGAAGGCGGTGCGCAGCCGCAAGGTTTCAGACCTGAACGCGGACATCCTCGAGGGCCACCAATCGACCGCGCTCTGTCACATTGGCAATATCTCCTATCGACTGGGGCATCCGACTTCACCGAACCAGATTCAGAAGCAACTGGGAGAATTGAAAGTGCACGACGATGTGCTGGAAACGTTTGAACGAACCCGGCAGCACCTCGCGGGTCACAAGGTTGATCTCGAGAAATCCAACCTCACGCTCGGCCCATTGTTGCGGCTGGATTCGGACCACGAAAAGTTCGTTGATAATCCAAGCGCGGACGCCTTCCTCACTCGCGAATACCGCAAACCGTTCGTGGTCCCAGCGGCCGGTGAAGTCTGATTTCACGCGTGCTCGACCTAACGGATGCAATCTCGGCTTCTGCAAACACCGGGCGGCGCGTGCATGGACGCAGAGGCGAAATCCGGCGTGCCCGTTCAATTTCCTTGCCGCACGCGAACTGGGCCGTATTCTCCGCGCCAAGGTGAAAATACAAATCTCCATCCAACTCTTGATCACGGCGCTTTGCTGCTGCACGGTCGCCGCTCAGGAAAAATCTCAACCGCCGCTGGTCCAGTTGAAGATTCAGAGCTTCGACGCGCTGACGGCAAACGCCAGGCGTGTCGCGACTGCGCTTGGATTGGACGCCGATTGGGATCCCGGAGCGAAACTTTCCGGCGCCATCGGCAGTCCCGACCTTGCGGGCGTGGACCGCAAACGCGCCTGGCAAGTGGCGGTCGCGACGAAAGGTCCCGGCGCGTTGCCGCTTATCGCGCTTTACGTGCCGGTCGCGAACTTTGACGCATTCAAGACTGGGCTGAAAGATTCCAGCCCGCTCAAAGGCGGGGATAAACCAAACCCCTTGATTCAAGCAGGCGAGTTCGCCGTCGTCGTTTTCCAGATGGGCCAAGGCGGGGAAATCTCCGACGAGGAAAAGAAGAAGCTCATCGCCTGGGCGCCCGCTGGCGGCGCAGGAACGCATTTGATCGATTTGGCGCTGCAATTAGACGAGATGACACGGCAGCAGGTGCTTCAAGCCATGACCATGGGCCGGATGATCGTGGCGCAGAGCCTTAGCCAACAGAAACTGCCCGCGGGCGCGCCGGTGAATCCGCAGGCGATGACACAGATGATTGGGATCTATTTCGATGGATTTGAGACTCTTCTCAAAGGACTGCACCGCCTCGAAGTCCACGCCGATTTTGGGGATCAGATGCTTTCGATTGCGAAGACCGTCCAGCCGCGGCCGGATTCGGAGTTGTCGCGCTGGTTCAAGTCAAGCGGCGGAGGGCTGGCTGCTCTCGCGAATCAGCTCGATCCCAAAGCGACGGCTTCGGTGGCCGGGGCATTCGGTGAGAACCCGGCCTTTATGCCGATGCTTAAGAAACTCATACGCGTCAGCTTCCAGATGCAGAACCAGGAAGTGGATGAAAAGCTGGCGAGCCAGATCGATCGCCTGATGGAAGCGATGGCGCCGATGAGATTTGTCGGGTCGGTGGATCTCGGGAAAACGATTTCGTATTCCGGGTTCTATGAATTTCCGAAACGGGGCGCGAAGGAAACCTACGCCTTGTTCAAGGAGTTTTTCACGGATGCCATGCCGTCCTTGGCGGGCAAGGACAAGGCTTATTCGTCCTTCGAGTTCAAGGAGGGTCATCACACCGTGAGCGGCACTCCCGTGGACCGATTCAGCATGGCCTTCAATTTGGACGCGCCGATGTTCAAGATGCCCGGACAACGAGAAGCCCTGGAGCGGCTGTCGAACGGCGGCAAGATGGAATTTGATTACGCGGTGAAAGCAAATCGCTTGTATCTCGCCAGTCCCGACAAAATGAGCGAAGCCCTCGCGGCGGCAGCTCGGCCAACATCAGCCAGCGGGTTGAACGCCACGCCGAATACCGCGCTCATCGGGCGCGCCAACTTGCTCGCGTTGATCAAGCAAATGCTGGCTGTGAACCCGATGCTGCCGGCTGAGATCAAGGAGAAGTTCGCGCGGCTTGACCCCGAAGGCAGTGACGTTCGATTCCGCGTCGATCTGGACGGGCGCCTGTCCAGCCGAGTGGATGTCCCGCTCAAGATGTTCGAAGCCTTTCGGCTTTTTCAGAGCAAGGACAAATAGGCCGATCTTGCCTTCCTATGCCTGAGACAATTCAAAACGAAACAAACATCGTGCCGTCGGAAATTCCGGCGGTTGTGTTCGCGCTGGTTCGCCTGGGCATGTTCGCTGCCGTGCTTGGACAAATCGCGGAAGCGCTGGCGACTCGCGATTTCGGCCGACATCGAACGCAAGCGTGACCATTCGTGGCCGCGGGCCCTTTCGCAGGGCTAGTGACTGGTAGTGACTTTCCTTGACTCACCGAAGGCGTTTTCATAGAAGACTGCGACTGAACCAGCAGTCATCTTGATGGCGCGTGTTGTATTCGTTCCACCGTGTTCGTGCTCGTATGGGGGCGCGAAACTTTCCACTCAAGAGAGCCGCTTATGTTGAATCCAGGACGTATCTTTCGCGGAAGCCTCGCGGTGTTTGGAGCCGGCGTTTTGATCGGTTATTTTCTGGCTCGCCAGCCGGATAATCCCGCGGGGTTCCCGGTTGACTTCGACAGGGCCCTGGCTGCAGAGCCCAGTTCATCGCCGCCCAGGGACCGCGGTTACACCACGCCGCGCACTCCGACCACCCCGTTGCACCTGCTCCAGAGTCCGGCCGCCGTCGCGACCAACCGGCAAGAACACGACTTCGGCCTGGGCGATGGCCACATTTCCAAACTTCTTCCGTATCCTCCCGGCGGCAAAGGGGTCCGCACTCCGTTCGATCTGTGGCGCTATGCCGGGGCGGGCGATAGTTCCTTTGGCACGCCGACCCTTCCGATGCCATGGGACAAGTGGGTGGAATTTCATCGCGACCAAAAACCCAAGCTGATGGCCGACGTGAAGGCTTACATGAACCGCCGCTTCAATTTCTCCGGCGCGGCCCTCGCGAGCGCGAAAATGTCCGGAGGCAAAGCCATCATGAAAGGCCCGGTCGCGCGTCTGCCCCTGGCGGCGGCCTCTTTTGAGGAACTGGCCAAACTGAGCGCGGATGAAATCAAGCGCCGGGATTTGTTCCCCTTCAAACCGCTGGCCCATCCGTTGCAAACGACCGCGCACATGCTCTTCCCGCAGCAATGGACGATGGCGCATCCGGAACACGAACGCATCGACGTGGATTTTGACATCCCGGATGAATATCTGCCGGAATTCCCGCCGCCTTTGTTTCTGACGACGCACAAAGAGCTGGGCGATGTGACACGCGGACGCGAAGTCACGCTCGGCAATTACTACGAGATCTTCAACGGCCTGCTCACGGCCGAACAGATGGAAGGATTGAAAGAGCTGCTTCGGCCCTCGCCGACCACCTGGTTCAATCAAACCACGCACCGCGTCACGCTGGAGCCGAGCGCGGGCGTTTCGTGTTTGTCCTGTCACGTGAACGGGCACTCCAACGGCGCGATCGAACTGGCGCCGGACTCGCGCCCGAACCAGGCGCGCTTGCGCGTCGATACGCCGACGCTCCGCGGCAACTTCAATCTCATGCAGTTTTCCTCCAAGCGCTCCATCCGCAGCATGGACCACTTTGCGGAAGTGGAGGAGTACTTCGACGGCGATCCGGGATTGATGCAAGCGATCGGCCCGCGCGGCGTGCAAAAGCAGATCAGCAATCGCATGGGCGATTTCAATGCGATCCTCGATTTCCCGCCCGCGCCCAAGCTCGGTCCGCTTTACAAGCTGATCCCGGAGAAAGCGACGGCCGCCGAATTGCGCGGCGAAAAGCTTTTTCACGGCAAAGCGCAATGCGTCGCGTGCCACAGCGGTCCGGCGTTTGTCGATGACTACATGCACGACTTGAAGGTCGAGCGATTTTACGCTGGCCGGCCCGAAGGCCCGATCAAGACGTTCCCGTTGCGCGGTATCAAGGACTCGCCCCCGTACCTGCACGATGGGCGCTTGCCGACGCTCCACGACGCCGTCGAGTTCTTCAACGTCGTGTTGGAACTCAAGTTGTCGAAGGACGAGAAGGACGATTTGGTGGCCTATCTGCTTTGCCTTTGAATCACCGCTTGAGCGAGGCGAGAAAGGCAATCAGATCTTGGAATTCGCCCACCGACATGGTTTCAACCAGGCCTTCGGGCATCAACGAGGTCTCCATCGGCCCGTAGCTCAAGGTCTCGTGAAGCTCGAATTTGCCTTCGCGTCCGTCCGAAAGCATCAGCGTGGCCGCCTCCCCTCGGTAGTGAAACTGGATCCCAGTCCATTCCTCGCCGTTCCTCAACGCGACGCGGTAACCCTGGAACTCCGGTGAAATCTCCTCCGATGGGTGCAAAATCGAACCGACCATGCGCTCCATGCTCAGAGAATCTGCCACGTGCGAAAGATCAGGCCCAATCTTGCCGCCTCGCCCTCGCACGACGTGACAGGCCGCGCAGCCCGTCGTCGTTTGGTAAAAAACGCGCCGGCCCGCGTCCGAATCCCCGCGCCGTTCCACGATCGTGGCGAGCCATTCTGCATCGCTGGTCGGACGTTTCCTCGTTCGCACCGACTTGTCAGGGGGGGACGTTGAGCTTGCGGAGAGAGCGAATTCCAACTGTTGCTTCAACTGGGTCTCGGCCGGGCCAACACCAATGGACTGCCAACGCTTCAACATGGCGTCATGCATATCCGGGTCATTCACGAAGGGCCGCAACAACCGCGCTGTCGCCAGCGCGAGCGCCGGATTGGAATCATTCAACAGACGCGTCACGGCCCGGACTCCGTGAAGCCCCTGTCCGCTCAGAGCCGAAAGCGCTTCGCAACGGAGCGCTTCAGAACGACCAGGAGCCAGCGCGACGCTCTGGAATACCTGGGCTGCCTCAGGGCGCTTTGATTGCGCCAAAGTCTGCAACGCTTCGGAGGCCAGCAAGTCATCGGCGCTTTGGCAGAACGCGGCGAGCAGATCAACAACCGAATCCGGATCATCAATGAAGCGCATGGCGAGGGCGCGGACCGCTTGCGGTTTCAAGGCATCTTTGAGAATGGAGGCGACCACGCCTTGGTCCACCGGTCGTTTGATCGCGCTGCCGGGAATTTTCTTGGCCATGCGGCCGGCCTCTTCCGCGGTGAGCAACTGTTTGGTCGCGAGGTAAACTTCAAACAGATCCACGGGTATCGGCGAAAACGAAACCGCGCGATCGATCTCCTTGGCCAGGGCAAGCTGCATCGAGTCACCCGCCCAGATCAGCGCCATTTTGCGAACGGCGGCACTTGAATCTTCCAGACGCTTGCGAATGAGCGCTTCGGCTGGTTCGACCCCGGCTCGCCGGCTCGCCAGCAAGGCGCCACGGCGGACGCGTTCGTCCGCATTCTCCAGTTCCGCGAGGAGTCGCTCGCGGTACACGGGTCTCGCCAGCGCCGTGAGCGCTGCCGAAAGCACAAACGGATCGTTCGCCGTGAGCGCGGCAAGCAATCGCGGAAACTCTCCAGGTTTCTCCGTTGCGAGCAAGGCTTCGAACCGCGCTTTGGCTGGGTCAGGCTTTGGCGCAGCGTTCAGGGCCGGCGGCTGCATTGTGTCCACGCCCCGCCGTGCGCTCAGCCGCCAAATGCGTCCGCGTCCGTGCACCGGATAATTCCGAAGCACCCAGTCGGTAATGTAAATCGATCCATCCGGCGCTGCCGCCAAAGCCACGGGCCGAAACGTAGGCTCACCTTTGATCAGCGGCTCGAACTTGCCTCGAAGTGAAACGCCCTCGGGAGAAACGCGAACTCGACCAATCTCATGCGTGCCCCAGATGGCGACGAGAACGTCGCGGGCATATGGGCGCGGCAAGGCGGTGCGGCTGCAATCGAGCACGGCAGTGGGAGCTTCACCGAGACCAACGATCATGGGCAATGTCCCCGGCAGTTCGCCCACCCAGGCCGAGTAGGGATGAAGCCCGCTGTTGCCGAAACGGGACCGGTAGCCGTAATCGCCGCCCTGAACCACGTGCAAGAGCCGATTCGGACCGCGCGAATCCGGATCGTTGTCGGAGCAGAGCAATCGGCCCTGCGTGTCGAACTCGAGCCAGAACGGATTCCAGAAACCGCCGGCCACCCAGGCCAAGGAAGTGCCGTCCGGACGGCACCGAACG
>JACPRI010000235.1 GCA_016190065.1 Verrucomicrobiota bacterium | reverse complement strand
GGCGTCATCTGGCTTGGCGAAATCTGTGTGGGCGGCGGACCTTGCCGGGACGAGGGCACAATGGTGATGGAGCCGCTCGACGGCGCGGAGCGGCTCGGCGAAGGGGCGGATCGCATCGACGAACCGTAATCAGCCGGTCCACGCGACGGTGACGATGAATACCCCGGTGACGGCTGGTAGCCTGAAGAGGGTTGATAACCCGACCCCGGTATCGGCTGCGAATAACTCCGCTTCTCAGGATAACTCAGCGAAGGGGACTTTGGCAGTTCCTGGCGATACTGAGGTCCACGAGTTGGCTGGGGCGTGTAGGCGGACGGTGGTTGCGAATACGAAGGCGGCGTTTGAATCGCATACGAACCTTGTTGAGGTTGCGAATACGGAGGAACGCTCGAGCGCTCGGTCAAATTGCGCGTGCGGAAAACGGGTTGCTCACTCGGACGGGTTTGTGCCGACGCCGCGCGGTTGGCAGCCTGATATTCCATAAGCCGGGTTTCCAGGTCGTTCGCGGGCCGGATTCCGGGAGTGCGAGAACCTTGTCCGTTCGTGGAAGGCCTTTGCGAAGCATCCACGGCGGCGGTGGGAGTATTGGGCCGGCTCGGAACGACCGCCGAAGGATTGGCGGTTGAACGAAGCGTTTCCCGGCGTTGCAAAGGCGTGACCGGCGTTTGAATGAGTTGAGAATCGCTTGCGGCAACACCCCGCGACTCGTTCGCTTGCCTGAACGTCGGGGCGCTCCCGATTTCGCCGGCTCGACCCGCCGGTGAAGCGGGAGCCGACGACGAGTTATCCGATGCAGCCGCCACTCCCGGATGGCTCGGTCTCGGCGCGGGCCTGGAAGTGTTCAACGAACGCGAGGTTCGGAGTTCAGGCAGGGTTGCGCCTCGATTTTCCGTCGTGGGTTTCAGCGTCACGGAAGCCGTCGAATCTTGAGTCCTGGCGTTAGAGGGCGAATCGCGGCGGGTTGAAGGAATGCGAGTGACCTGCGGTGCGTTCGGTTTGCTCTGCGTGGCCAGGCCGGCGCCAGATCGGAGGCCAGTCCCTGCCCGGCTCTCCGCTGTTCGCAGCCCGCCGCCTTTGGAAACGGAGCCGCTAGAATCGGCGTTGGCCCGATTGTCTCGGGAAATAGTTGCGTTGGATCCGGACGGTTTTTGAAGCTCTTGTCCCGCTCTCGTCGTCACGAATTCGGTCGGGGCCGCCGGAGAGACCGGCTTGTAAACGACAACGTCTGATCCGGTTCGCTCCAGACGATCCGGCCGGATCGACCGCACAGTGTTGTGCGGCACATCACGCACTTGAACCTTGCGGATTTCAGATCGCGTAATCGCGGCAATTCTTCCCCGATCGACGCCTTCGTTGATGATGACTTTGTTTGGACCTTGAACGTAATTGTTGATGATCGTGGTCCGGTTAAACACATTGACGACGTGCGCGCCCGCGACTCGATGCCGCCACGGGAAGGGATCGCAAAAGCGAGCGGTGGGAATGAAGGTGTAGTAATCGCTGCCCAGGCCAAAATCGAAGCTGATTCCAACCCGTCCGGAACGGTAGCGGAAACCAAACCCGTGATCGTAATACGCGCCCGGCGGCAACGGTGCCCAACCGCAGTACGCGTCCGAGTACCGCCACGTCACCCACGACGCCCCCCAAACCGATCCTGGAACCCAAAGCCAGCCGCGTCCGGGATAGTTGCACCAACGGCCATAGTGAAACGGTGCCCAACCCCACGAATAATCCGAGTGCCAGTACCAACCGTAATCCGAGTCGATCCAGCGGCCTCGATGGCAATACGGCCTCCAGGAAGTATCGACCACCGCAACCGTGGGTTGCCAGACGACTCCATAGTCCGGGACCTCGAACCAATTGCCGTACGGCGCGAGAGACGGATAGAAGTAATCGTACTGAACCTGGGGGGCAGGAGCGACGATTGCGGGTTGCGCGCCGGCTTCAAATTCCGGCGTAGCCGTCACCGCAAACGACGGCGCGTTGGGCAATGCGATCTGGTTTGTGTCCGGGGGCAGGAGCCCAGGTGGATTCGTCGCGATGATTGCCGGGGCAACGGCTACGGCGTTGGTCGCTGGCGCTAGCTTCTGCGCGGCAAGACCCGGTTTGTGCTGGATCATCGCTGAAATGACCGATTCCGAAATTCCGAGATCGGACAAATAGAGAATCTCTTCGGGCGACAAACTGAATTGAGCCGGATAATTCTGGACGTAGGCGAGAAGCACTTCTTCCCCTACGCCGCCCTCGGCCAGGTTAATGATTCCGGCCAGGCTTTCGGACAGTTTGGCTTCTCCACCGGCCAGTTTCTCACCGAAGCTCTTTTCCGCTGCCGCCGACGTCGCTGCGTTAGCCACCGCGGCGCCATTAGTCTGGCTCAGCGTGTTTGCGGGGTTAGCCGCATTGGTCAAAGTGTTTGTGGTGGCCGGCACAATCAAGCTGTTGGCCTGGCTCACGTAGGTGGATTGCGCTCGGCAACCACCCAGGACGAATGCGGCGGCGATCAAAACGAAAGCCTGGAGCGCTGGACGATGGGAAAGTTTCATAAGTCTCCTTTCAAGTTACCGGATGTTGGCCGGGTGTCAAAGCAACGTCTGGTCCAATTCGCGCTGACGATTTTCCCGAACGACTTCGTGCTGATGCCCACTGGTAACGGGCGATTCACAGCTCAGATTTTACGACATTCCGACGACTGTCAAAGCTACCTAATTGACTCGATTAGGACCCCGGTTATTCAAGGGCGCGTGGCCCGGATCAACGTCGAACATCGAACGCCCAACCTGCAACATCGAACAGGGCACCATTCGTTCGATGTTCAAAGTTCGATGTTCGATGTTCGATTCCCGGGGCTTCAGGAAAAAAGGTTGCGTCTCGGAATCAGGTTCCGCACTTTAGAGTTCTGGTCTGAACGGAGAGATGGCTGAGTGGTTTAAGGCGCGCGCCTGGAGAGCGCGAGTACCTAAACAGTACCGTGGGTTCGAATCCCACTCTCTCCGCCACTTTTAAGTGGTTGAAATGAAGGGGAGGAACCAGTGTTGCCTTTGAGGAACTCCCTAAATGCCCGAAATGCAAAAAGGGCAGATTGTTGCCATTAAGCGGAACGCGGGATGGCCGGGGAGAAACGGCGGTCATACCCTTCTGATTTCCTTCCCTTCCCCTTCCCTCTCCGCTATCCTTCGCTCAATGAAAGACACACTCAAGCAGTACCTTCATCTCCGCACTCAACTCTCCGAAGAAAAAGCCCGCCTCGAAAAACGCCTGAGCGAAATTCAGCGAGCGCTCGGCGGAGAAACTCCCACTCCATTCCGCGCCAACAGAACGGCGCTAGCGATACCAAGGAAGCTAAGGAGAGCAAAGAAGACTGCCGCCAAGCGCATCAAAAACCCCATGTCGCTCCGAGAGGCGATTTTGAAAGTCACGAATGGCAAGCCGCTCACGAAAAAGGAGATCTTCGACGCAGTCCAGAAGCTCGGCTACAAATTCGGCGGCAAGAAGCCCATGACTTCAATCAATCCGATCCTCTACGGCAAGAATCCGAAATTCAAGCGGAAGGGCGGGAGATTTAGTCCTGCGTGAGTCGAGAGAGTGTCAGCAGAAAACACCGAAAAAGAAGGTTGGAATTTTAGAAACTGCCAATTTAATCGCAATTGGAGGCTCTTGACAGTCGGAGGAAGCGATGGTCTATTACGCGCGGTTTGTGGCGGCTGCATGAATTTCGGGCAACGCTTCGCCAAACTGTTCTTTGAGTGCCCAATCGATTTCAGTTTTGGTTTTGTACAGCTAAAACTGATTATTCCCCACAAACCCTCGTTTGTACTGATCCTGAACATTCCCCGGGTCTCTGAGTCATCCCCTGACTAAGCGACCCGGTTTTTTTATTGAACTTGAAGACGACACGAACGGCTGGATGTCTTTGAGAATTAAGAATTCTTTCACGGGAGGAGGACGATCTTCCCGTAAGCGCCAGGTTCCATCACTGCTTGGTGCGCTCGTGAAGCTTCAGCCAACGGAATGCGCTGCCCAATCACAGGACGCAGCGTGCCATTCTCAAGTCCGGCGACCAGCGCAGCATGGACGGAGGCCAGATCGTTCTCCGGTGTGTTGAATAGCACCATCCCAAGAATTGCGGCTTCGCGGCTCATCGCGTCTCGGGGATTGATCTCGACCGTGCCGCGGCTCCCGATAATCACGACACGTCCCCCACGTGCCAGGACCGTTAAATCCCTCCCCAAATTTGCATTGGCCAGCATCTCAAGAATGACATCGGCGCCGCGGTTCTCGGTAAGCGCCATTATCTTGTTTAGATAACCAGGCACTTGGTGGTCCACCACGTGATGCGCGCCTTGCTCCAAGACCATCTTTCGCCCTCGCTCCGAGCCGGCCGTACCGATCACGCAAAGACCTCCCGCTCGCGCAATCTGCGTCGCGGCAACTCCAACGCCACCGCTCGCGCCATGAATCAACACGAACTCCCCCGCAGCAGCTCGGGCGCGCTGGAAAAGCGCGCGATATGCCGTGGCGTAAGGGATATTCACCGCCGCACCTTCTTCGAACGGAACATTTTCCGGCAATGGATGCACCTGCTTTTCCGTGCAAAGGGCGAATTGAGCGTACGCCCCGGTAAGTGTTCCAGCCGTATAAACCCGGCTGCCGACAGAGACGCGAGTCACCCCTTTCCCGACGGCCTGAACGATTCCTGCCGCATCAGACCCCGGCGTGTAAGGAAGGTTGGGCAAGATTCCGTATTTTCCAGAACGGATGTACGTTTCAACCGGATTCACTCCGATGGCGTGCACACGCACCAGGACCTGCCCATCTCGTGGATGGGGGTCGGGGGAATCGCAGTGCTGCAAAACCTCCGGACCGCCCGTTTGGGAAACTCGTATGGCCTTCATAGGTGTTTCAAGGTCGTGATTTCGGCTGAAGCCAGTGGAATCTGCAAGCGCGATTTCTGCGGGGGCTGCGGGGGTAACCGTTGGAGTTTTTGCGTGCGTTTCACGAGCAGAAGGATTAGTTTCATTGCATGCTCATCTGGACTCTAGCAATTGCTCTTTTCATTATCATCGGCGCACTGGGTTATCTCCAGGGCGCGCTTCGACTCGCGGTATCGCTGTTCGGGTTGATCCTCGGATTGATCCTGGCGTTTCCCCTGGCACCACTCCTGAGCCGCCTGGTCCCGATGGTCGGCATCAAACACCCAGTGTGGAGTGTGGTGTGGCCGCCGATCTGGGCCTTTCTGATCGTGTTCTTGATCTTTCTCGGAATTTCATTCTTCGTGCATCGAAAAGTGGCCCTCCATTTCAAGTATCGGGAGGAAGATCTGGCGCGGTTGCGTTGGGAACGAATGAACAAAGCGCTTGGATTTTGCCTGGGCACGGCCATGGCCGTGGTTTGGTTGTTCGTGATCGGATTGGTGACTCACATTGCCGGATACTTCGCAGTCCAAGTCGTCTCGGACGACACCAGTTCGATGACCTTTCGATACCTGAGCCGCGGCAAGCACGATCTGCGCAGCACAGGGCTGGAGAAATGCGTGGCGGGTTTCGACCGGATGCCTGCAAATTATTACCAGATTTGTGATATTATCGGATTAATCTACAACAATCCCATCTTGCTCAACCGGGTCTCGCAGTACCCGCCATTCTTGTCCATTGGCCAACGCCAGGAGTTCCAGGACATCGCAACGGACGTAGAGTACAACAATCTTCTGCTCAGCAAAGGCGACATCACGCAAATCATCAGTCATCCCAAAACTCAAAGCATCATTTACAATCCCGAAATCGTGCAGGAACTGCTGCAGCAGGATCTGGGAGATTTCCGGCATTATCTCGAAACGGGTAAATCGCCGAAGTTCGACGAGGAGAAAATCCTTGGCCGTTGGGATCTGGACTTCTATTCAACGTTGGTGCAGGAACGGAGAAAGCGACCAAACCTGACAGCCTCCGAGATGATGAAGTTAAAGAGGAATCTGACTGAATTGTTAAAGTCAGTCACTTTGATGGCTACAACCGACAACAAAGTAAACTTGAAAGTTGAGATGAGCGATCAGTTCAAGCAAGCGGCTCAAGCTGCAGCACAAGCCGCCGCTGCCGCCGCATCCGCGGCGCAGAACTCGCCCGGCAGCAGCCAAATGTCCCCCGAAATGGCTCAGCGCTACGGCTTGGGACGCGGCCGAGGAGCATCAACTCCCCCTTCGGGTGCGCCCACTGCGCCGCCCGCCGCAGCTTCCGTGGCGAGCAGAGAGCCCGCGCAGCCGCTCTATTCAGGCCAGGGCTCCTGGCAGCGGGAAGGGGACAAATACCAACTCAAGCTTCAAGACGAGCGAGGCAGACCGCTAAACGGCCAGGCAATTGCAGAGGAAGATAAGCTGACCATCACCATGCCGCAAATCACCTTGGTCTTCAACCAGGCCGAGTGACCCGCAAGCCTCCCACGCCACGTCGAAAGCCTTCTTCGGCCCTCAGCGCGGACTCACAGACGGGTTCACCGGCGTAAAGCGCAAACCGGTAGCATCGTTCAGCAGCGGGGAGTTTTGCTCTATCCCAAAGACCGGTTGAGAACGCTTGGAGAAAGAAGTGACTGACGTGAAGATGGCGTCCGGGGCCGCGTTCTGCTCGAAATCGTCCAAGAACGTCGAACTGGAGCCTGGAGTCACAGCAAGCCATGGACTGTTGAAAATCGGCGTTGCCGCGACTTCACTCTCAAAAACCTGAGACAGACGAAACCCGCCCAGCAACAATCCGGAGATAGCGAAGCCGTAAACGCACACCAGGACAGGGCGCGCGTCAAATTTCTCAATGAGCCAGCGCCACCAAGAGGAATACTCGACAAGCTCTTCCGCCTCCAATCGGGTTAGCACTCTATCCCGAAGGTAATCGAAGTAACCGGGCGGAGGCTGCTCGTAGCGCTTACACGCGAGAAGTTTCTCGAGTTTCGTGAACTCTTCGTTGGGTGAACTCATGGGTCATTTGAGATAATCAGATAAATAGGCCTGCAATTGCTGTCGAGCGTAAAAGAGTCTGGACCGGACGGTGCCGGTATTGCAGTCCATAATTTTGCTGATTTCATCGTGCGACAAGCCTTGAATATCGTGCAAAGTCACAACTAGTCTGTGTAGATGCGACAGCTTCTGCATGGCTTCGTTCAATTTCTCTTGGAGTTCGCACAAGTTCAGGTCTCTCCTGGGGGTTTTCTCCGAGATCAAAGCCACCAAATCCGGATCATGCTCGGCATTGAAATCCAGGTCATTCAAACTCATTTGCGGACGCTTTTTCCGTTGCTTGAGAAAGTTGATGGTTTTGTTGATTGCGATCCGATAAACCCACGTAAAAAAGCTCGAGTCGCCTTTGAATGTCTTCAGTGCGTGGTACGCTTTGATAAATGCCTCCTGCGATAGGTCATTCGCATCTTCGTGATTCGCCGTCATGTGATAGACGGTAGCATAGATTCTCTCTTGGTAACGCCGGATCAACTCATCATACGCCGCCAGATCTCCGCCCTGCGCGTGCTTGACCAGCAAGGCTTCCTCGGTCTGGCCGATGGCTGGTTTGCTAACCTGGGCCTTGATCGTAACTGCGTCAATCATGCGTCCAGACATGGTTTAGTTTCGCTCACCCAGCAGATCCGACTGGTGCCTCACGAAGTCGGCCAGAGACACCAGCGCCGACCGGCTTGGGGACTCCGAGACCGACTGAAGGGTTTTCTTGGCCGATTCAAGATAGCTTCCCACAATGGCTCGAGATGTGGATTGAGCGTCGTACTTCTCCAGGAGTTCCTGGAGTCGCGGTAAAAGCCCGGGTTCCCAATTCTGAACGTAGTCGCGCAATCTGGCTTGATCCTCGGCACTGCCGCTTTCAAGCACGATCAGCACCGGGAGCGTGAGTTTCCCGCTGGCCAAGTCCGTCCCAAGTGACTTGCCGACCGCTGCTTCGGTGCCGAACAGGTCCAGGCAATCGTCGAAGACTTGATAGGCCGTGCCCAAAGCCAAACCGTATTTTCGCAGTGCTGCACGGCCTGAACGCGTGGCTCCACCCAAAGAAGCCCCTAACTCGCAGGAAAGCGCAAACAGTTCGGCCGTCTTCATTTCGATGACCTTGAAGTACTGACTTCGGGTGCAAAGAAAGTCTCTCCGTTGATGCGTCTGCAGGATCTCACCGGAGCAAACGGTGTTGGTGGCCGAAGCCACAGCTCGGCAAACATCAGGTGTTGGGAACTCTGCCGCGAGACGGAGCGCATTGGCGAACAGGCAATCCCCGACCAGGACCGATATGGTGTTCCCCCAGTTGGCAGCCAATGTCGGGCGGCGGCGGCGAATTTCCGCTTCATCCATGATATCGTCATGCACCAACGTCGCCAAATGCACCATCTCAATGATCACCGCGACCGTAACAAGCGAATCGTTGACTTTGCCAGTAGCCCCGGCGCTAAGCGCGACCAGGACCGGGCGCAATTGTTTACCCTGATTGGTCAGCGCATACTGCGCGTAAGGGACAATTTCCGGATCGAAGGCATGCACTTGCTCGGCTAATCGAATGGCCACCCTTTCCAGAAAGGGATGCACAGGTTCAATGATTTCCTTCCAGAGGGAAAAAGACCGGCCGGGCGATTCGGTGCCAACGGGAGCCCCCGCTTTGGTTTCTGCTGCAACCATGGCACGTCAATGTACGTTTCCATAAAAACCAAGTCAAACCGTTATCGATACGCTGCGGTCCATCCACTCAAGAAGACGGTTTCGGCGAATGATGAACCTTCTAACTCGGTTGGCGGTCTTCAGGTCGCTGGAATGGACAACTTTCGGTTCCGACCGTTCAAAAATCAGTCAAATCAGCGACATTGACTAATCGGAAAAGAAAGGCTAAAGACTAAGACGACGATGCGCGTTCGGTTATCCGAGATCGTCCCGGTTGCAACGGCTGACAAAATGACCGCTGGAATCAATCGCGCACCTGCTAAAAAGAAACAACAATCAGCTCGCGGCAGTCGCTGAGCTTGTTCAGGACCAACTGATGAAGAGCATGTATCGGCCCAAAGGCGTCCGTTCCGCGCCGAAACCATGCGGCTCTCTCGGCGGCTTCACTTTTGTGGAGCTTCTTGTGGTCTTGGCTATCATAGCTATCCTCGCCAGCTTGCTTTCCGCGGCCTTGAATCAAACCAAAGCCAAAGCCCACCAGATCACGTGCCTGAACAACTTGCGTCAATTGCAGTTGGGTTGGTACGTGTACCTGGTTGACAGCAGCGATCAGTTACCTCTGAACAAGAGCGCAGACAGCCCGAATGAGCAGTTGTTTGGCCGAAGGAACGCGCTCGGTTCGTGGGTAGTGGGCAATCCCAAAGAGGATATCACGACCCGGAACATCGTGAAGGGCACGCTTTATCCATACACCCGGGTTGTCAGCACTTATCGTTGCCCGGAAGATCGCTCCACCGTCGTGGGGCGTCCGTTCCCACGAACCCGTAGTTATTCGATGAGCTTTTACATGAATGGGGATGCCGCAGGGGTTGAACCTCGAGTGAAAACGATTTATTCGGCCATTGAAAACCCCTCGCCGGACAAGGTTTTCGTTTTCATTGAAGAACATGAAAACAGCGTCTGGGCCGGCTCTTTTTCGGTTGCTCCGCCAGAAAAGGGCGCGCTGGGAACTCCCATTTGGGTCAGCACTCCGGCGGACAGACACAAGCGCGGCTGCAACTTGTCGTTTGCTGACGGCCACGTCGAATACTGGAAATGGTTTTCCTCGAAGAGCCTGTTGCCCGTCAGTCGGCCCAGTGCGGACCGGCATGAAATCCGGGATCTCCGGCGCCTCCAGGACGGCGTACCGAAGCCTTGATCTCGCTGGCGACTTGGACGTTTGTTAGGCTGCGCTGATCACCCAATCCCACTTAAGAATTCCGGCGACTGCTGGTCAGTTGGCGTTGGTGCCGCGGGCTTAACTGCTTGCGTTCCGCCAACCGGTTTCAACAATCCGGAATCTGCTCGAATGGTCTCCCAATCCAGCTTCTATACGCGTACTGAGACGGATCTCGGAATCTGAGGCAAACGCAGTCTCCGATGGCGAGTCTTTCCACATGAAGACAGTCCCCTCCTCGAACGAGCCAAAATCCACCCTTGACCCTGTCCATGACTGGCTCCTGACAATCCTGGAAGCGACGACTGATCTGGTTGATGTCACCGATCTCAGCTACAAACGGCTCCTCTACCTGAACAAAGCGGCCCGCGACCGTCTTGGAATTGGAGCAAACGAAGATCTCACCAATTTGTCGATCGACGGTTTTCAGCCGGCCTGGGCCAGGGATTTGATTCAGCGTGAAGCGATCCCGGCCGTGCTCCAATCCGGCGTTTGGACGGGTGAGACCAGTTTTCGGAGCCGCGACGGCCACGAAATCGCCGTTTCTCAGTTGATCTTGGCTCACAAGACAGCAGACGGAGCGGTCGCACACCTGTGTACCATCGCGCGCGACATGACCGATGCCAAGCGTGCTCAGGAAGCCGTGCGCCGCAGTGAACAGCTCTTCCGCGTGATGACAGAGAATGCCACGGAGCTGATCGCGCTCGTGGATACGAAAGGCAATCGCCTCTACAACAGTCCCTCGTACCAAACCGTCCTGGGTTACAGCCCGAACGAACTTCAAGGCACCTGGTCCATGGAGCAGACTCATCCGGATGATCGGGCCAAACTGATCGAGGCGGCCGCGGAAACCAAATCCACCGGTGTCGGCAAATTTATCGAATACCGGATGCGGCACAAGGACGGCTCCTGGCGGACTCTGGAATCCCACGCCGGCGTCATTCGAAACGCCCGGGGTGAAATCGAGAATATCCTGATTGTGGCGCGCGACGTGACGGAACGAAAACGAGCGGAGAAAGAGCGCGAGATGATGGAAGTCCAGTTGCGTCATGCCCAAAAAATGGAGTCCATCGGCCGGCTGGCGGCCGGCATCGCCCACGAGATCAACACCCCAATCCAATACATCGGCGACAACGCTCGCTTCACTAAAGACGCCTTCGACGGCTTGAGCCGATTGCTCGCCTTGCAGCAGCGATTGCTTGACGCAGCGCGGACTCAGGCGCTGACCTCCGGCCCCCTGGCGGAACTGGAGGCAGCCGTTCAACAGGCGGATCTGGATTATCTGCTCGCCGAAATTCCGAAAGCGATCGAACAATCGCTGGAAGGTGTCGAACGCGTCGCCCGGATTGTCGGCGCGATGAAGGAATTCTCGCATCCGGGCACCGAAGAAAAGATTGCGATCGACTTGAATAAAGCCATCGAAAGCACCCTCACCGTCACGCGCAATGAGTGGAAATATGTTGCCGACGCGGTCACGCAGTTCGATCCGAACTTGCCGATGGTGCAATGCCTGGCGGCTGAACTGAATCAGGTGATTTTGAACATCATTGTGAACGCAGCTCACGCTATCGCGGATGCCGCCGCCCACGGAAAGAAAGGCAAGGGCACAATCACCTTGAGCACCCGGAATTGCGGGCCTGAGGTCGAGATACGAATCGCCGATACGGGCACCGGCATTCCTGAAAAAGTGCGAGACAGGATTTTCGAGCCGTTCTTCACGACGAAACAAATGGGCAAAGGCACCGGCCAGGGGCTGGCGATTGCCCACTCGGTCGTCGTGGACAAGCACGGCGGGACCATTCATTTTGAAACCGAAGTCGGCCAGGGCACCACATTTATCCTGCGCTTGCCGGTAAACTCCGCGTCTCCGACCAAAAACGAACTCTCTTGAAGACGCGCATTCTGTTTTTGGATGACGAATCCCTGGCGCTGCAAGGGTTGCAACGCCTGTTGCGCAATATGCGGACGTCCTGGGACATGGCGTTCGTGGACAGCGCGGGCGGCGCCCTGGAATTGATGCGCCACTCTCCTTTCGACATCGTCGTCACCGACATGCTGATGCCCGGTATGAACGGTGCCGAGTTTCTGAATGAAGTGAGGAAGCACTATCCCCACACCATCCGGCTGATCCTTTCCGGCCATGCAGAGAAGGATCTGATCTTCCAATGTATCGGTTCGGCTCACCAATTCTTGGCCAAGCCTTGCCAGCCCGAAATGCTCAAAGCAACGCTCGCACGAGTCTCCAGGCTCAACGGAACGCTGCAAAGCAACGAGGCCCTCAGAGGATTCATCACGAGGATGGACCGGTTTCCCAGCGTGCCTTCTCTGTACATCGATCTGGCGGAAACATTGCTCAACGCAGACGTCTCATCCGCTGAAGTGACGAGAATTGTCATCAAAGATCCAGGTGTCACTGCCGCGACGCTGAAAATGGTGAATTCCGCGTTCTTCGGCGGCGCCGATGAGATTTCGGATCCTGCGGACGCAATTTCCTGCCTTGGACTGGATACATTCAAAACCTTGGCCTTTAGTTGGAATGCGTTCAGTCCATTTGATGCCGCCCTGTTTAAGGAAAGGTCCCTGGAGGCTTTGTGGCATCACAGTGTGGACGTAGCCGTCGCCGCCAAGCGAATCGCGGAGATTGAGGGTGCCGACAAGAAAACGGTGGCGGGGGCCTATGTGGCCGGCTTGCTCCACGACATTGGCAAATTCATGATGACCCTTTACTCCTCAGAGCAGCACCGCGAAGCTGTTGGGCTGGCAGAAGAACGAAAAATGCCGTTGCGGTTAGCCGAGCAGCAAATCTTCGGAATTTCTCACGCCGAAACCGGAGCTTATCTCCTTGGCTTGTGGGGCTTGCCGACAGCCATCGTGGAAGCGGTTGCCTGGCATCATACCCCGCTTCAAGCGTCTTCGGGCACATTCAGCCCTCTGACCGCTGTCCATGCCGCCAATGTGCTTGTCCCTGATCACAGCGGCTTTGCATCTAAAGGGCCTCCGTCCGATCTCGATTCCAGCTACTTGGCCCAGCTCGGACTTACGGACCGATTTGAAGCCTGGCGCGGTGCCGTGCGCGAGGAAATCGCCGCGCCCTGTTAAAGCGCCGCGTTTGGGAACCCCAATAAATCTAATCTATGAGGTGTTCACCCGATCACCTTTCGCTTGACCAAAGACGGCACCTGCTCCCAGCATTTGGCTTGGGCACCGAGCCTGACCCGAACCATGAACGAAAAGATTCTGTGTGTTGATGACGACGCGAATGTCCTGGCGGGCTTCCAACGCAACTTGCGGCGTCGCTTTTCCATCGACACCGCGGTCAACGGCCAGGAGTCGCTGAATATCGTCCGGCTCCGGGGGCCGTACGCAGTCGTAGTCGCTGACATGCAAATGCCGGGCATGAACGGCACCGAGCTCCTCAGCAAGATTCGTGAGATCTCTCCTCAGACCGTGCGAATCATGCTCACGGGAAACGCCGACCAGCAGGTTGCGGTCGAGGCCGTCAATAAAGGACACATCTTCCGTTTCCTGAACAAGCCATGCACTCCCGAAACACTGGCCCTCGCGCTGGAAGCCGGTCTCGAGCAACACCGCCTGATCACGGCAGAAAAAGAACTGCTCGAGAAAACACTCAGCGGAAGCGTCAAGATGCTGACGGACATTCTGTCCATGGTGGAGCCGCAGATTTTCGGACGCGCGCAGATGCTCCGCGATTACGCGCGCGGGCTGGCTGCTCCACTGGGCATCGGCTCGTTCTGGGAGCTGGAGGTGGCCGCTTTGCTCTCGCAGATTGCTTACGTAACGATTCCAGCCGGAATCATCCAAAAGGATCGCACCGGCGTGGCGCTCAATCCGACGGAGAAACAGATTTTCACCCGCATTCCGGAAATCGGGAACAAGCTGCTTCTGAACATTCCCCGGCTGGAATCGGTCGCCCGCATCGTGCTTTATCAGAACAAATATTACGACGGCTCCGGCTTCCCCCAGGATGCGGTTGCCGGGGATCAAATCCCGATTGGGGCGCGAATCCTCCGCGTGCTCTCGGATCTGATTAAGCAAGAAATTGAGGGTGTCCCGCGCAACGAGATCCTTGAGCAGATGCGGCGACGCCCCGGCGCGTACGATCCCAAAGTGATCGACGCGGCGATGGCGACACTGGTTCAGGACGCGAGCGCCACAAAATCCGGACAGGCCGTCCTGGCCAAGGACCTGGCGCCGGGCCAGGTGTTGCTCTCTCCGGTCATGACCAATGATGGCGTCCTGATCGTTCCAGCGGGCACGGAGATCTCACAGATGCTCATCGAGAAGCTGAAAAACTTCGCCGCGCTCAGCGGGATCAAGGAGCCGATCTACGTGAAGAAGTAGGCTTATTCTCACCCGTCATTCGCGAGGCAAGATGCCTCCCGAACTGGCAGGCTGGAAGCCTGCCCCACATTTTGGGACAGACTCCTAACGCCTCGACGCCTGTTTGTTTGGGGCGACGACGTCCGGTTTGTTTCTCAACAGCTTGTTTCTTTGCCGTCGCTTCTGGGCGTCCTTACTGAATTCCTCTTCCGCTTGCTGAACGCCGGGAAGCTGAGATTTTTCCGTCTCGGCGACTTCCGCCGCTATGTCCGGAGTCCGCAACACGGTGGCCTTCATCAGGATGACCAATTCCGAGCGGTTGTTGGACTTGTTCTTTGATCGGAAAAGAGCGCCCAGCCCGGGAATATCCTTCAGAACAGGAACTCCGGAATTGCCCTTTGACCGGCTCTCCGTGATGAATCCCCCCATCATAATGGACTGGCCGTCCCGGACGGTCAGAGTTGAGATAGAGGCCCGCTCGTTCACCACCGGAATCGGGTTGCCGTCGATGATCACGTCTGCCCCACGCTGGCTCGCATGCTGTTCGATCTCCATCACGACGAGACCTTCGGGAGTGATGAACGGAGTGACGGACAGCGTGATGCCGATGTTCACGGTCTGAACGATCGACCGGCTCCCGATTCCGCCGCCGAACCCACCGTAGTAGCTGTCGTAAGATCCGGTCACATAGGGCACGGCTTCGGCCACCACGATCTCTCCTGGAATCGCGTGCGAGGTCTGGAGCTGCGGCCGGGAGATGACGTTGATCGTGCTTTGCCGGGCGATCGCCGTCACCGCGAGATCGAGCTCGCCTCGGATATTCCCAAAGTAGCTGAAACCCGAAGGCAATCCAGACGTCAGGTTCGTAATGTTGTTGAGGAACGGCTGGCCATTGTTCACACCGCCCGCGCCGGTGAAGTCGTTCCCGATCTTCCGTGGATTCTGCAGCATGCTCACTCCCAGATTGTGCGAATCATTCAACGAGACTTCCATGATAATGGCCTCGATCAACACCTGCGCCAGGAGCACGTCCACCTTCGCCACGATGTTGGTGATCATCTCGATGTCCCGTTTGTTGGCATAGAGCAGGAGTGAATTGGATTTCAGGTCGGGCACGATCCGCGCATCTTGCAGAAGCTGCACCGCCTCGCCGCCCGCCGCTCGGGAAACGATCTGTTGCAGGCGCTGTTGGAAGGAAGTTTGCGCGCCTCCAGCGGTCGTGGGGGTGGTGGCCGCGGCCAGGGGCTGCATGGTCCCGTACGGCTGCATGCCGCCGTAACCGCCGTAACCCGGTTGACGAGACCCGTACCCTGACTGCTGCCCAAACTGCCCGCCTCGGCTTAATGCACTGCCCTGAGACAGCCGCCCTTGCTGACGAGTTGTCTGGGTTGCGCCGGCCACGGCGGTTGCGGCTTGCCCGGTGATCAAGCTGGACATCGTGTTGTACAAATCTTCAACCTTGCCGTACTTGATCGGGATGATTTCGAGTTTGTAATCCGGGTCCCGCATCACATCGACCTTCTTGACGATCTCCAGCATGCGTTTGACGTTCGAAGCATAATCACGCAGGACGAGCGTGTTGTTCGCATCGAAGAAGATGACCCCGTTCGGCCGGGTGAACGACGCCAACAATTGGGCCAGTTCACTCGGCTTGACAGTTTTCAACTCGATGATTTCCGTGACAAACTGCTCGCCCTCCGCGGCCTCAACCACGTTGGTCTTGCCCACATCGGCTCCTTCTAACGCTGCGACCGCGAAAGGCACCGCTTTGACGAATTTCTCCCCGACCGGGATCATCGCGATATCGTTCAACGCCAGAACGGTGTCCATCGCATAAATCGCTTCCTGTCGCGTCCAGTCCGTTTCCGCTTTGAGCGTGATCTGCTGATACTTGGCTTGCAGTTGATAGGGGCGCAGAACGGTCCTTCCGGAAACCATGGCGTAGATTTCAAAAAACTGGTCGAGCGACATCCCTTGGAGTTGCAGCAATCCCTTTTGGATGATCCTTTCGGCTTGGGCTGCCGCTGCAGGCACGCCTGGCGCGCCTGGCTGAGCTGCAGGTGCCATCGCGGGCGGCGTCCCCGGCGGGGGCGTCTGGGCTTGTGCAGCGGGAACTCCGATGGCCGGGGGCGTCGCAGTAGCCGGCGGTTGGGTTTGAACGGCGGCAGGCGGCGGATTCGCCGTCAAAGGTGGGAAAGTCGCCGGCGGATTCGTCGCAGGACGAGCAACAGTTGAGGTTGCTGTCGGAACGGTTGGCGCCTGAATCGCAGAAGTCGGGACGCTCGCAGGCTGGTTCGTCGAAGGAGCAAGCGCGGCCGGGGAAGCGGGCGACGCTTGACTGCCCGCGGCGGTGGGTGGATTGGTCATTGCCCGTCGCAACGCGCGCAGCATGTCTTCGACTTGATTGGTGGTTAACGGCGCGGGCGAAACCTGCGTGACCGGTGCGTTGGTGTTGGGCCGGGCGAATTCAGGCGGCCCTGGGGGCGGTCGTTGAGCCACGAGCCAGGTGCCGAGGGAAAGGGCGACGATGAAAGTGAGGGCAATGCGATTTTTCATGGCTTGCGAGAGGGTTGAACTTTTGAAGCGATCGGCTGAGCCACGCTGATTGAACCGGCCGCCGCGTTGGAACTCCTCGGTGTCGGTGCGGCGTTTGCGCTCACGTTGGTCGCGGGCGGCGGTGGCGCGGATTTGACCGGGGGATTCTTTTGGTAACTGGAAACGAGAGTCGCGTTGCCCATGAGTTTCATGGGGTTGACCGGATTATCCGGACGCAACCTCAGTTCTTGAACGCGGATCAGGGAATTGGTCGAAGCCAGGCTGACGAGGAAGTTCACCAATTCTTCGTTTCGAGACTCGATGCTCATGCTCAACGTTTGCTCTTCAAAAAACTGGTTCGTCTTCGTGCTGCTGGTTTTCGGTCTGGCGTCCTGTTGCGTGACAAAGACGCCGCTCTGGCGCGTCTGATTCTGAACTGTGCGCACGAGGTCCAGCTCCTGTTCTTCCGGGATGACGTTCGATCCGAGGCTTTCCAGCTCCCTCAATTTCGCTTCGTAGCGCGAAGTCTGCTCCACCTCTTTTTGGTAGCGACGCAGCTCGGCGAACGCCTGTTCGTAATCGGCCTTGACCTGCCGCCAATCTTTGAAGCGCGGCCACACGAGCCAAATGTTCAGGACGATAAAGACGACCGTGGCCACAAAGACCAGAAGCCGCCGCTCGTGCGGGCGCAGATTCAATTTGCCAAAGGCGGAGCTCATTCGATCTCAGAACGGTTCAACGCGCAGTTAAACCGCCAGATAATGGTTTGCCCTCGAGCGCTCCAATTGGGCTGTTCGACCGACCTGAAAAGCAGATCGCCATTGACGGTCTCTTTGCGCAGGGCCTCGTTGTAGTCGATGATCTTGGTCTCATCATCCTTCTCCGCCGTGCCTTCCAAATAGAGCGCCTGGCCTTTCGAGAAGGAGAACAGCGTCAGCGTCAACCCGCCGAGCAGCCGCTCGGACGCGGCTTTGAGGCAATCGAGCGCCGCGAATTTGAGATTCAATTGGTCTTGCAGCACCTCCGCGCGCGCCTTCAACTTCACCGCGTTGGTGTAACTCCCGCTCAGCGCCGCGACCTGCTTTTCGATCTGGTATTTCTTAAATCGCAGGGTTTGGAGCGCGCCGAAATAGACGAGAACGCCGACTAAATATGCCGCCAGCACAGCGCCCAACCCCGTCATCCAGAGCCGATCCACGAATTGCTGGTGATAACGGGCGCCGAACTCGACCGGCAAAAGATTTGCCTTGGTCTCGGCGTGCGCGGCGCGGCGGGCGCATAATTCCGCAAGCGCCGGACGCGCCACGCTGTCCACCAGCGCGACGGGTGCGCCAGACCACTCGCGCAAGGCGGGTTCCAGGTTTGCCGCGAAATCGGTTTCATTGACCAAGTGACAGCGGAGCCGCGAATTGAGCCAACCCTCCATTTCGCCCGCCCAGGCCGTCTTCGTGAGTTCCTCAACCAAAATCAGGCCGGGATTGGACGACTCCGGCAGCCGGAGCAATTGAAGCTGTTGCAATCCGCCTCTGCACCACCAGGCGACAAGACAAAGCCGGCGGCCCCCGTCCGTCATCGGGCGAATCCACACGGCATCTTCTTCCGCGCCCGCCGCCAGAAGGTGATACAGGCAAGGAAGCTCCAATCGATCCGTCAAAAAACCGTCTTCCTCAAGGTTCCCCAGGAATTCCTCAACGGCGCTCCGGGTCGCGATAATAACGATGACCGTCTGGAGGTTCTCGCCGTAGCGCGGGCCGAGTTCGAGGCTCCACACGATCTGGTTCACCGGCAAAGGAGAAAGTTTTTCGAGCTGCAACTCCACCATCGAGACCAGTTCTGCGAAGTCCGCGGCCGGTAAATGGACGACGCGCACGAAGACGTGTTCCGCCGGAACCCAGGCGATGTTCAGCTTGCGTTTCCACAGGGACCGCCAATCCTTGGCGACCAGCTTGGCCGGGAGCCGCGCTGGGCGCGTAATGGATTCGTGAGTGTTCAGCTTGACCTGGCCGTTGTTCACGTTGAATTGCCAGAGGCTCCGTCCCTGTGGGCCGGCCTCCAGAACGTTGCAGGAATTAAGGCTGGCTTTTTTCACCGTGGCTATTTTCCGGCCAGCGCACTGAGATGCTCTTCGGTTTGGGTGACGCGAAGGACCTCTTCGATCGTCGTCGTCCCGGCTTTCACTTTTCTCCAGCCGTCCGCTCGCAGGGTGCGCATGCCGAGATCGATGGCCATTTGAGAGATGGTGCTCGCCGGTGCGCGGTTGAGGATCAGCGGCCGGAGCGCTTCCTTGAGAATCAGGATTTCGTAAATGCCGGTTCGCCCCTGATAACCGAGGTCCCGGCATTCTTCGCATCCGCGCCCGCGGTAAAAAGTGGTCGTCGCGATCTCTTCTTCCGGAAACCCGATCCGGCGCAAGTAATCGCGCTCCACCTTCTGCTCCGTCTTGCAGTGCGGGCAAATGTTTCGCACCAATCGCTGGGCCATCACCGCCTCGACCGAGGACGCCACCAGAAACGGTTCGATACCCATGTCGATCAAGCGCGTGAAGGCGCTCGGGGCGTCGTTCGTGTGCAGGGTGCTGAACACCAGGTGCCCCGTCAGCGCGGCGCGAATGGCAATCTCCGCGGTTTCCAGGTCGCGAATTTCGCCGACCATGATCACATTCGGATCCTGCCGGAGGATATGGCGCAGCCCGACGGCGAACGTCAGCCCGATATCCGAACGCACGGCAATTTGGTTGATGCCTTTCAATTCATACTCCACCGGCTCCTCGATGGTGATGATGCGCTTGTGCACCGAGTTGATCGTGCTGAGAAACGCGTAAAGGGAAGTGGATTTGCCGGATCCGGTCGGGCCGGTCACCAGAAGAATTCCGTGCGGCTTGACGATGATCTCTCGCAAGGCGCCCTCCTCGTGCGGTGAAAAGCCCAGCTTGTCCAGGCTCAGGAAAATCTTTCCGCGCGTCAGCAAGCGCAGCGAAACGCTCTCGCCATAAACGGTGGGCACCGTCGAAACACGGATGTCCAACTCTTCGCCTTTGATCCGGACGTTGATCCGGCCATCCTGAGGCAGGCGCTTCTCGGCGATGTTCATTCCGGACATCACTTTGACGCGGGAAATCAGCGCCGCCTGATAGCGCTTGAGCTGCGGGGGCATCGGCGCCTGGTGCAGAATGCCGTCGATGCGGTATCGAATGCGCAATTCGTCTTCCGCCGGTTCGAAATGAATGTCCGTCGCGCGGTCTTTGAACGCCTCCCAGATGATCTGGTTGACGAACTTGATCACGCTCGCTTCCTGATCGGTTTCGGTGATTTCCTTGTCTTCACCGACCAGCAATTCGATCGGTTCATCTTCCGCGAGCTCGTCCAGGGTTTCCGCGCCGACGCCGTAAAACTTCTTGAGCGCCTTCTCGATTTCGTCCTTCGGCGCGAGGGCAAACTGGATCGCGCACTGCGCGTCAAATTGCACGGCGTGCAGCAGCGCCGTGTCGAATGGATTGCTGACCGCAACTTCGAGCGTGTCATTCTCGAACTTGGTCGGGATGACGGTGAATTGAAAGGCGACCTTGGTGGAGATTCGCTTCTGCGTTTCCGCAGAAATGCTGGTGCGGGGCAAATCCAGGAACGGCCAGCCCAGCGCGGTGGCCAGGCGCTGGAGAAAGACTTCCTCGGACATTCCGGCTTCGCGGCAGAAAAAAGCGATCAGCGACTCTTGGGATCCGTTTTCCACGGCGATGCGCCACTCTTTGACCCAGGCGTCAAACTGGTCCAGGTTGGCCAAAGCCGCCTCTGCGAGAACGTTTTTGATCGATACGAAAGCCATGCAACGACTTCTTGGTTCAACAACCCAAACGGCAGAAAGTTGCGTTAACGGAGAGGCTTTTTCCAGATGGGTACGACTCGTTTCATTTCATCGATCAGGAATTGGCAGGCGGCAAAAGCTTCCGCCCGGTGTGGCGCGATGACTTCGACCCAGAGGGAAGGCTCGTTGACTTTGACCACGCCGATCCGATGGACCAACCGCACCGATTCCACCAGCCATTTCTTCTTCATCTGAGCGAAAAGCGCGTGAAACTGATGCTCCGCCATCCGCTGAAACGCTTCGTATTCGATCGCCTCGATGGCTTGGCTCTCTTCCTGACCGCGAACCACGCCCGTGAAATACACAGCAGCTCCCATATCCGAGGACATTGATCGCCCGCGTACCAAGCCCGCTTCGTCAATGGGCTCGGTCGTAATGGTCAGTTGCGTTTTCATTGGATTTCAAATCTCAAATCTCAAATTTGAAATCCCCTTCAGCCCCCTTGAACTGGCGGGAACAAGGAAACCTCATCGCCATCGCGCAGAAGATAATTCCGGTCCTGATATTCGACCCCCACCGCCACGAGCGTGGACTTCCGCATCGCGCCAAGTTCGGGGAATCGCCGGTAAACCACGTCCAGCAATTCCCCCAAGGTGCAGGGAGAAGCGACGCTTTCGGTGACCTGCGCGCAACCGGCGCGCTCCTTGAAATAGGAGTAAAAGCTGATCTGGACCGTCATGTTGTCACGTCTCGGAATTCTTGCCCCGCCGCCGCCGGGGTATCTGTTTTAACGGAGTGCGACCGTCCTCGGCCGCGGCAGTTGCGCCTTGTCGAGCGCGCTGGAAGTTTCCCGCGCCGTCTGCCGTTCCCGCGCTTCTGCGCCCGAGGACGGGCGCACTCCGCTAACCACATACCGGCGCGGGGCAGCGCCCGGCGTAAATCTCCGGGCGAAGCACGCCGACAAAAGGCAGATTGCGGTACTGCTCTGCGAAATCAAGCCCGTACCCGACGACGAAAAGATTGGGGATCTTGAATCCGACATAATCCGCAGACAGGTTCCTTTTTCGACGATTCGGCTTGTCGAGCAAGACGCAGGTTTTGATCCGCCTCGGCTTCAAGCGCCGTAGTTTCGCCAGGACGCTGGCCAGAGTCTTTCCCGTGTCCAGAATATCGTCCACCACCAGGACATCACGTCCACGGACATCCAGTCGAAGTTCTTTCGTGTAGATCAAGGTGCGGGATTCCGTTCCATCGCCGTAGCTCGAGACTCCGAGAAAGTCGAGCCGCAGCGGCAAGGTCAAGTGGCGGATGAGATCCGCGAGGAACGGAACTGTGCCGGTCAGGAGCGCGACAATGACCAGTTCGCGCCCTCGGAAATCGGTCTCGATTTTCCCGGCCAGTGAACGGACGCGCCGGGCCAGTTCAGTTTTGGGAATCAACACACGCGCCACATCGCGCCGCCAGTGGGCCGCCAAGCGGCTTGGACTTGGCATTCTCTGAGGACTTCGTTTCAAAGGCGGTACGAGTATCAGTTCCGTCCGGAAGTTCAAAGCGGTTTTGTGGAATGGAACTTTGCGCTTTGAACTTTGAGGCACGCTGCCTATAACTCGGCCATGTTCTTCCTGCCGCAATGGGTGAAGCTCGGCGGTCCAATGTCGTGGCTCCTGCTGCTCGTGAGTGCCGGGGCGGTGGCCGTCTTTATCGAGCGCTTGCTGCACTATCATCGGGCGCAGATCAATTCGGCGGAGTTTCTCAACGGCGTGCGCACGGTGCTCAAACGGGAGAATGTCGTGGAAGCGCTCTCCATCTGCGAGGCCACGCCCGGCCCGGTGCCGCGGCTGGTCAAGACCGCCATCCTGAATCACGAGAAAGGACGGGAGGGAGTTCGGGAAGCGCTCGAAGAAGCCGGGCTGCTGGAGGTCCCACGCCTCGAAGAAAAGCTCAATGTACTGGCCACCATCGCCCAGATCGCTCCGTTGATGGGGCTCTTCGGAACCGTGCTCGGCTTCATGCGCATCTTCTCGCGAATCGAAAACGCCGGCATCAACATCGAGAAACAACAACTCGCGGGGGGCGTCTGGGAAGCGCTGATTTGCACCGCGCTGGGGCTGGCCGTGGCCATTCCCTGCTATGCGGGCTACAATTACCTCGTCAACCGCGTCAACAGCATCGTGCTGGACATGGAGAAAGCCTCCACCGAGATTCTGAACATCGTCACGAACAAACCTCTGCCCAAACCCCAATGAAGCTCCCGCGGAACGCCAAGATTTTCCGGGGACAGCTTGATGCCGCGCCCTTCGCCGGCGTCTTCTTCCTGCTCCTGATTCTTCTCACGCTGAGCTCGACACTCGTCTTCAGCCCCGGGGTCAAGATCAATTTGCCGGAAGTTCGCGAACCCTTGGGAGGCGCCGAGGGCCCGACCGTGGTTGTCGCCATCGACGCCGCCGGTCTGCTCTATTATGACAACCAGGCCATGCCGGAGGGAGAATTGCGCAAAAAACTCGCCGCCGCCGTTCAATCGTCCAGAGACCCCCTGACTTTGGAGATTTTAGCGGACAAAGCTGCCAAACTGGAGATTGCGTACCGCCTGATGGGTTTGGCGGGGGAAGCCGGTTTCAAGGTCGTTCATTGCGTGGTCCGCTCCCAGCCGCTCCCCAGCCGAGCGCCGTAGCCGTCCCACTGATGAGCCTCGTTCTATCCGAAAATGTTCCCTGGTCAGGCCGCCGCTGGTTTCTCACGATTGCCCTGCTCACGCTCGGCCAGTTCGCTTTGATCCTCGCTCTCACGGAATCTTCGGCACCGGACAATCGCGTGTCGAAAGGCGCGCCCAGCATCCGGATCATCTCCAGCCGCGGGTACGAGAAATCCATCCAATCCACCGGTTCGCGCGATCCAACGCTCTTCGCTCTGGTCCATCCACAAGGCTTTTCGGGAGCCGCCTGGCTGCGGGCAGCCGAGTTTCCCTATCAACTGACCAGTCCGATGCAGCCGCCGCAAGCGTTGGCGGCGGTGCCGGGAAACCTCGGACAACAATGCGTGGAGTTCATCCGCACGAACCTCAGCGCCGCCACGTTTGCCCTGGCCAAACTCGCCCCGACCCCGAATCGGGTCCCTGGCCACGAGCCGCCGCCGGTGTTTCGCCCTCATGTCACTCTTGAAGGCACCCGGCCCGGTCGCGTTCTGCTCGACGCGAGCAATTTGCCCCCGGCCGATCCGTCCCTCATTCTCACCAACTGCGTAGTCTCGGTCATGGTCGCTCCCAACGGAGACGTGCTGTCGCCCACGTTGCTGGCGAGCAGCGGTTCGCCCGCCACGGACGCCGCGGTCCTCACATTTGCGCGCACCATCCGATTTCCTCCGCTCCCGGCGCCGCCTTCGACGAATTCTCCGGCGTCCCTCGACGCCAGGTTCGAGCGGCTGCTCTTTCAATGGCTGCCCGAAACGCCGGAACCCGGGCCGGCTGCCCCGGAACATTGAAAGCCATGTCCGTCGATACGTTCCTGCTCGGTTATGTGGTTTGTTTGCTTGCGGCGCTTTCGGCCGTCGCCCTATATTACGAATTCCGTCGGAAACGGTTCGAGCCGACTCCCAGTGAGGACCACATTTTTCGTTGTGAAAAATGCGCGTTCGTTTATACCGACGACCCGGACGTGGACCGTTCACGCTGCCCACAGTGCGGGACTTTGAATGACAACATCAGCTTTTAGCCGGGGATGCCGTTCCGCCGCGCCAATGCGGTGCGCTGTTTCCCTGCCCCAACGCAAACGTTCAAACTGAAAAGAATTTATGGGAATGTGGATTGGCCGCAATCGCAAAGCTCGGGTGACTTATGGATTTGATGAGATCGCCCTGGTGCCCGGCGACATCACCCTCAATCCGAACGAAGTGGACACCGGCTTCCGGATCCCCAAGAAAGACGGAAGTTCCATCGCGCTGAAGATCCCCATCATCGCCAGCGCCATGGACGGCGTCACAGACGTGCATTTTTGCACGGAAATGGGGCGCCTCGGAGGACTGGGCGTCATCAACCTCGAAGGCGTCCAGACTCGTTACGAGAATCCGGGAGAGATGCTCAAGAAAATCGTCAAGGCCGGCAAAGAGGAAGTCACGAGCATCATCCAAAAAATCTATCAAGAGCCCATCAAAGAGGAATTGATCAGCCGCCGCATTCAGGAATTGAAGAGCGCGGGCGTCCTCGCCGCCGTCAGTTCGATCCCGCAAAAGGCCGAACGCTTCGGGGCGATCGCACAGGAAGCCGGGGCGGACATTTTTGTCGTTCAATCCACGGTCTCGACCGTGCGCCACATTTCTACGGAGTACAAGTCCCTGGACCTGGAGGCGTTCGTCAAATCGATGACCCCCCCGGTCATCATCGGCAACGCCGTCACTTACACCGTCACGTTGGAACTCATGTCCTGCGGCGTGGCCGGCGTCCTGATCGGTGTCGGCCCGGGAGCCGCCTGTACCAGCCGGGGCGTGTTGGGGTTGGGCGTCCCTCAAGTCACGGCCACGGTGGATTGCGCCGCCGCGCGGGATGCCCACTTCAAAAAGACCGGTCGATACATTCCGATCATCACCGACGGCGGCATGAGCAAAGGGGGCGACGTTTGCAAGGCGCTGGCTTGCGGCGCCGATGCCGTCATGGTCGGGAGCGCGTTTGCCCGCGCGCAAGAAGCCCCGGGCCAGGGCAATCATTGGGGCATGGCGACGCCGCACGCCAACCTGCCGCGCGGGACCCGCATCAAAGTCGGCCTCAGCGGATCGCTTAAGCAAATCCTCTTTGGGCCAGCCACGGTCGATGACGGCTCACAGAACCTTGTCGGCGCGATCACGACCTGCATGGGCAACGTGGGCCGCCGCACGATCCGCGAATTTCAGGAAACCGAAATCATCATCGCGCCCAGCATCAAGACCGAAGGCAAACTCTTCCAGACCGTGCAAAGCGTCGGCATGGGGACGCAGTAGGGCGCACTGCTACTGATCTTATCGTCCCGGTAACCTCACTGGGCAGGGACTTCAACAGCCTGAGGACTCCATGCCTCCCGAGGAACCTTGGCTGCCGTTCGAGCTTGTTCTTCCGTTCGGCCCTAGCTTGGAGCCTCCTCATGGTGCAGGTGTGGCCAACATTCACAGTCATGGCGCGAACATCGTCTTCTGTGACGGCCATGTGGAATACGCAAAACAGCAAAAATGGCTCCGGGCAACCGAAGCCATGCGCCGCCGTTGGAACAACGACCACGAGGCACACCCGGAAACGTGGTCAACGAACGTTTCGGCGTATTGAGCTAACGCGCTTTTCCAAGTCCAAGTCTTTCGTCCTCCATCTTCCGCGACTGTCTTCGGCCTGTCTGAAAATGTGGGGCAAGACATCCTGTCTGCCGGTTGACGGGGCATCCTTGCCCGTTATTCGCGAGGCAAGATGCCTCCTGAACTGGCAGGCTGGAAGCCTGCCCTACATTTTCTGGCAAAGTTTTTTTGGAAAATTTGTAATAAATCAGCGTGCTTTCGACTTTCTTATTATAGAGACGAGAAATGCGCGAAGACCGACCACCGCCAGGCGACCGATTTCTTGGTTTGCTCAAACCCATTGAGGGCGAGCTGGAGGTGTATTGCCGCCGTTTGATTTGGAATCCGGAAGAGGTTCCCGATGCCCTCCAAAATGCCGCACTCCGCGCCTACAAGGCGTTCGACCGTTATCATGATGACGCGAGTTTTCGCGCCTGGATGTTCAAGATTCTGACACATGAAATCTTCGCCCTGAACCGGAAGTATGGCCGCGTCGCTCAGTTCGAGTTCCACCTGGACGCCGAAGAACTCGACCTGCTGCCCGCCTTGGAGCAAGCGGCGGCTTATACGGATTGGCTGCTTTCACCCGACGCGCTCAAAGATGCCCTGGATCAGGATTTAGTCGCAGCCTTGAAAACCCTGACCGATAGCGAGCGCGCCGTCCTTTTGCTGCGCGCCATCGGTGATTTTCACTACCGCGAAATCAGCGAGGCCCTCGATATCCCGCTCGGCAGCGTGATGGGGCACCTGGCGCGCGCTCGGAAGAAGATGCGCGAAGCCATTCGCCACGCTCAAAAGAGGGCTCCACTATGAGATGCCACGAAGTCAGAAATCTGTTCGGTCCCTACCTCGACTCGGAGCTGGATGCCAAGACGAGCTTTGAAATCGAGCAGCACCTCGAAAGCTGCGTCGATTGCGCCCGGGTGTTCAAGGCGGAACGAGAACTCGACGCGCATATCTTTTCCGTGCTTCGTCGAGGTAAGAAGACCGAAGGCGTCTGGAGGAAGCTGGAGGGGCAAATCGCCTCTCCAACCCTTTGGGGCAGGATCAGGCGGAAGAGGACTTCGACGCAGGTTGGCCTTGGCTTTTCCCTGGCGGTGCTCGTGGCTCTCTTCGCGATTTTCGTATGGCCGAACTTGCGACACCTGGACTTGGCGGTCGCCATCGAGAAGGACCACCGGGCCTTCGTCGAAGGAACCATGGCGCCGGAATTTATCGGACCGGTGCCGGACGAGATCTTTCGCACCTTGAATGACCGCCTGGATGCGCAGGCCTTTGCTACGTTGCCATCAACCGTCGCATTCCAGGCCGATGGTGCGCGCCTGTGCCATTTGTCCGGCGTTCCTGTTGCCTGGATCATGGGACGTTACCAGGGGATTCCTGTGTCTTTGATCGTCCTGAAAAGAAGTGAGCTGGCTCATTTTCCGGTTGCCAAACGGCGGATCGAATCGGGCGAGCCCGTGATCTGCACTCGCACCGGATCGTTTCAATTCGCCGCGCGAGTGGTCGGCGAACAAGTGGTGTGCGCCGTTGCCGAGACTTCAAAATCGCAGTTGGAGGATTTGGTGAAGTCGGTTCGCGGACCGGGTTGAACTGGCAACCACGAATGCACACGAATAAACACGAATCCGGGAGACACGAATTGCACGAATTCTCACGAATCACTTTGCTGTCATCTCTATTCGCGGGAATTGGTGAAATTCGCGTCCGCTGCTTTCCGGCATTCGTGTCCATTCGTGGTTACTCTGATTCGTTCGAAGCCACATGATCAAAGCCGCCCTAAAAAATCCCTACGGCGTCATCGTCCTGGCC
>JACPRI010000234.1 GCA_016190065.1 Verrucomicrobiota bacterium | reverse complement strand
GTGTCAACGCCGTGCAAAGGACGATCTCCAGGGTCGAATTGCTCCCGGCAAGACTGAGGCATGACGCTCGCGTTCGTAGCCCTTCAGCAATCGTGCGCCCAAAACGTGTTCGTAGCGCTTGGTGGCAAGGCCTGGCAATTCGCGCCTAATGACTCATTGCCCGCCTGGCTTCACCGCACCACGCTCCTCGAATCCAAAGAATGGCTGCGCGGAGAGCTGCGCCGGCGCCGCCGCGAGCAAACGGCCGCTGAACTCGGCACCACCATGAAAGCCCCGGATGAACAACCTGCCCTGCGCGCTCTGGTCCCGTTGGTGGACGAAGCGCTTCTTTCGCTGCGGGAGAAGGACCGCACCGCGTTGCTGCTGCGCTTTTACGAAAGCCAGTCTTTGCGCGAAGTCGGCAGCGCGCTGGGTGTGAATGAAGACGCGGCGCGCAAACGCGTGGGGAGCGCGTTGGAAAAGCTGGTTCTGTTCTTTCAACGCCGTGGCTACAGGACTGCGACCACTGCGGCCATCGCCGCCGTTCTCAAACACACGGCTGCCTCCACCTCGGCGACCACGGTGCATGCTGTCGTGAACGCAGCACTGCAAGCCGCGCCGCCCGTGTTGGCCGGCATGAGCCTGCTGCTGGCCCGACTGACCAGCCTGAGCAAAGTGCAGACGGCGGGTTTCTGCGTGGCCCTGGCTGTGGCGCCGGTTGGTTGGAAGTGGAACGAAGCTCGCGCCGTGCAGACCGAAACCACGGTGATCCAATCAAAGGCCGCCGCGGCCCGCGCCCAAACGGAGGCGCTGGCCGCGGAAATCGCCAGATTGCGCGCGCGTGCCGTGCGTTTGGACTCGGCTTTAGCGGCCGCTGCTCAAGCGCGGGCAGAGCGAGCGGAATCGACACGCAAAGTGGAACTGTTCAAAGAGCGAATTCGCGGATTGCTCACGGACCCGGACTACCGCTGGCCGGAGGATTTGCCGTTCGTGCGCGTTCCCAAGTCCGCTCTGGGTTCGATGGAAGTGTCCCTGCCGGTGGCGCCGCCGGGCATCGTGAAGCCGGCGACATGCGATATGCTCGGTCTGACACCGGAAGAACGTCAGAAAATCGAAGGTGGCCTCGCAACTTACTTCGTCGCAATAGAGGAACGAATTCAGACGACCCTTTACGAAACCAACCGGCCTGCTCGTGGCCGAATCCCGGACGACGCGCTGGCGAGCCAGGCGTTTGTTGTCCCGGCGCTTGGCGAACGCGTCACTAAGGCGGCGGAACGAATGATAGGAGAATTGCGCAGTGAATTGGGGGAAGATCGCTGGAACCTCCTGAAGCCAGCATTTGAAACCGACGGCGGAACTCATTCGCTCCGCCGCGTCATGAATCTCGATGCCGCGGACATGTTGCAGGAGGTCAGCGTGTGGATCAAACAACAGGCGAACGAGCCGGCGAAAGTGGGATATTCGTGGAGCGGCGGATCTGCCTACTTCAGCACCGGGGGCGTTGCCTTATCCGAGTTCGCGCCAGAACGCATCCACGACTCTACCGTCCACCGATTGGATTTTGTTGAGCAAAGCGACACTCGCGACGGTTGGGATGAATGCAGTCAAAGGCGGCGCGCTGACCGATGCCGCTTGCGGCGTGCTCGCGATCACACCGGACGAGCGCGAGCGCCTCAACAATGCGTTGGCCGGGTTGCGCGAAGAATTTGCGGCCTGGGCTGGAGCCAGTCTGCGTCGGGAAGCAACGAATGGCGACACGCTGGCGCGGTTTACGATCCCGGCCAACGTCGAGCTGGCCGCGAGCTTGTCCAACAAACTGGCCTCAGCCGTGATGACAACGCTCGGCCAGGAGCGCGCCGATCTGCTCCAACGGTACTCGCGCGACTGGTATCAAATCGAAGTCGGCGGCCTCGCGAGCCTGGCCAGTACGTTGACCATCTCGCGCCGGGCTGAGGGCGGCGGAGCGCCTCGATTCCATTACGATTTTAGCGTGAAAGACCTGCCTTATGAAGGTTGAAGCATTCAGTCCTCGGAACCACCGCCAAAAAGTTTCCAGTCATCAGGAGTTTGCTCAGCGAAAAACGCATTCCCGCCGAGTTTGGAGGCGGTAAACTTGCGCGGCGACTTGTTCCGCGAGGCGGCCTTTGACTTCGTGACGAGAATCATTCAATCTTTTCGATATGCGGAATGATTTGAACCCGCTTCTGAAACGAGCCGCGGCTGAGCTCAGGGCTGCCGGAGCCCGCGAAGTTTATGTCTTTGGTTCGACGGCAAAGGGCACATCTCACCCCGCCTCCGATATTGACCTTGCTGTCTCGGGTCTCCCGCCTTCCGTTTTTTACCGAATGGGCGCACGGATCAGCGATCTTCTCGGAACAACTGTTGACCTGATCGATTTGGACGCCCCGACGCCGTTCACGCGTTATTTGCGCGAGGAGCATGAACTCGTCCCGTTGGGATAAGTTTCGCAAACAGCAAGCGACGGAACGAGAACAGTTGCGACGCCTTGTGACCAGCATGCAACCGGTGCTGGCGAAGTGTCGCGAGACCACGCCAAGCGAAATCGAGCTGTCGGCGCTGGCCGCGATGCTTCATTCGTTCTACACCGGGATCGAAAATATTTTGAGCGTGTTACGATTGCACTTGATGACGAGGTTCTTCGAGGCGAAGCCTGGCATCGTGAGCTCCTCCAGCGCATGACGCGTCCAGGAAGCAATCGCCCGAGGTTGCTCACAACCGAACTTCATGACGCGCTGCTTGACTACCTGCGATTTCGCCATGTCTTCCGGAGCGCCTACTCATTCGACCTGGATTGGCAAAAAATGGCGCCGTTAGTTCTCCGTGTTGAGCAGACACTCTCCGAGCTGGAACACGTGCTCGACAGATTCCTGGCCAGTGGGCTCGATCAATCTGGTCCTGACGATTCCGAGCAGCACGGATGATCCAAAGTGTGACTTTCGGAAGGAGCTGCCATGAAAAGCTGTGGCGAATACTCACCCCAGGAATATGACGATGCGTTTCCAGGATTCCGTACCTCGGTCGGAACTTGGCAGAATTCTCGCAGGCGCGAGCGCGCCGCCGGCGGCTGGCGCAATCTGGCCAGCGCGAAGGCTTCGAGCTGCCTATCGAGATTCCTCGATGAACCCGTGATAGCGCGCCATCCAATACGGTAGCAGATAGGCCGCGCCGTCGTCCTCGTGCCGTCCATCTCCGCCGCTGTCCGGGATGTAGGGGTTCGCGTTCCATTTCTGCACGTTACGCTCGTCGGCCGGCAGCACGTGCGCGAGTTGCCGACGTCCGAAACGATCTGATCCCATCTCGAACACGACGTCCGCGCGGTGGCTGTTCCGCATCCGCCAGGTGCGGCGGTCCGTGGGGATTTCCCGGAGATTCCGGATGCCGGCCTCGATGCCGGCGTGGTTGGGATCGATCGTGGCGTAGGTGAAAATGTAGAAGCTGGGATCCTCGGGCGCGACGACCTGGTAATCTCGCCGCACTGACTTATGCAGCGCGGCGCGGAGCGTCGGGTCTTTCTCCAATTGAAGGATGGGATACCAGGCGACGAACGCGAGCTGGTCATCCGAGTGGTTGAGTTCGTCCGGGAAAACTTTTTTCGTGAGCAACACATTGCTCAGGTAACGGTGCTCCAGGATGAGTTTCTTGTAGTGGGCGAAATATTTCGCGTCCCCGGTGATGTGGTGGGCCACTTTGAGGAAGGAGAGCATCTGCAGGGAGTTCAAACCGTTCTCAAGGTAGTGCTCCGGGTCGTCATTCAGGTTCTCCGGATTCCAAAAGCCCCAGGTCGTGCGCTTCCCCGTCCAGTCGATGAGCTGGTAGTTGTGGTCCACAAGGTAATCCGTGACTTCGCGCGCTTGCTGGATGCAGCGTTCGCGCTCGGCGGGATCGTGTTTCGCGATGTGTTCCCAAAAGGTGAAGAACGCCAGGTAATGCCCGTCGATCTCGTCGCTCGAGGTGTCGCTCTTCCAGTACATCTTGCCGTCCGGCGTGGGGCGCCATTGTTTGTCCTTCCGCTTGCCTTCCTCCAGCGTCACAACGCTGCGCGCGACCAGGCCGGGCGTGCCGGACGCGTCCTGCAGCGTGTAAAGCGCGTGCATGCTCTCGGTCGCGGACGCCTTGGCTGCGGGGTCCTGCGTCGCGCCGAAGCAAAGCGACATCGCGGCCACGTGGTACGCG
>JACPRI010000233.1 GCA_016190065.1 Verrucomicrobiota bacterium | reverse complement strand
CGGCGCGTTTCACGATCTGAACGAGAGCTTCCTGTAACACGAGTGCCTCGTCCAGGCCGCTCAGGACCAGCCGTTGGTTGCCGCGGAGCAGCAGTTCCATCGCGCGGACCAATTCCGCCGTGGAATAATTCCGGGCGTGGTCCAGCGCTTTGAATAACACGTAGGGATTCATCGCGAGAGGATTGAACCGCTTGTCCTCCGGCAATGCTTCCGACGGCACGCGCTCCAACTGCGTTTTGAAGCGCGGATAGTCCGATTCAGGCTTGATCCATCCTTCCCGCAACATTTCCTTCAGGAAAATCATGACCCGGACTTTGGAAATCAAACCGTAGAGCAAACCAATTTCCGATTTCTGGCTGTCCGTTTTCAGCCCCCAAAGCTCTTCGTCCAACACGCGCAGCACGCGCGGCAAATCACGCTCGCCCAGCGCGTCCCCCAGGGCAAACGCGCGGCCTTGCTTGTTCCGAGACACGATTGCTTCGACGTCCTCGATGCCGACCGTGAGACGGTCGCCGGCATACAGCGCCACCTTTTCCGTTTCACTGTTCAGTTGGCGCGCATTGGGGCCCACCAACACGACCAGACGCGCGAGGGCTTCTGGCGAAATCTGCTTCTTCAAAGTCCGCATCTGGCGCCGCACCATGTTTTCGGCTTCCGTCGTCCAGTTGCGGTCCTCCACGGTCCAGGCCGCGAAGCTCTCGACGGCCGCGATTTTCTCGAGCGTTTTGTAGAACGTCTTGCGTTTATCGACCTTCCCGGCGGAGATCAACAGACGGACGCCTTCCCAGGAAAAGCTTTTCAATTCCTGCGCCAGAGCACCCAGCGATTCCGTCACTGCTTGCGCACTGGCGGTTCGTTCATCGCCTAGGAAATTGCAATTCTGAAACCAGATGACTTTGGCGGTGCCGAAGAAGGGCAGGGTTTGCAGGGCTTCGCGAAGTTTCGACAATGCAGTCAAAGCCTCGCCGCTGTTCGAAACGCTCGCGTCGATGATTTCGTGGTCGAGTCCCGGAGTGTTGGCGCACCACTGCTGGTAAAGGATGCGGGCGCGCTGTTTGACGGAGAATTCATCTTCGCCCCAGACGAGGGCGACGGGCAGGTCCGGGCTAGTGGCTTCCGAGGCCATCGGCTCAGGCCATTTCGCCTCCGTTTTCGTTGATCCGTTCGAGGATTTCGGTCATGTCTTCGACTTGCTCGAAGAGCGGAGCGGCGACGTAAATGGGGCGTTTCTGGGCCGAGGCGATGGCCAGACAATCGCTGGGGCGCGCGTCGATTTCGACAATTTTGCGGCCCAATTCATTTTGCTGCTGGAGGATCAGACGAGCGTAATACGTGGAGTTCTTCAACTCGGTGATCACGACGCGTTCGACCGTGACGTTGAAGCCCTTCAAAATGTTGGTGATGAGATCGTGCGTCAGAGGCCGTTCCTTCGGGGTGTCGCGCAAAAACATGCCGATGATCGCCCCCATGTTATGCTCCACCTGGATCACGAAAACCTTCTGTTCGTTCCCGACGAAGATGGCGCAGCCGCTGTTCGCCGGCAGAATTCCCCGAATCGCGATAGGCACAACGTCTCTGTTCATGGTCACAGTCTATGGCCTGCCCATGAAAAGACAAGTCCCGGTGTGGCCCTGGGCTAGCGCCGCAGCACCAAATAACATTTGCCACGATCAATTCTCCCCGCCAATGATTTGCCCCGTGCCGTCGCGCGAGAAGATCATTCCGATTGAAAAACTGCCCGCCTGGCGCGCGGCCGTTCGGTCCGTCGGAAGGAAACTCGTGGTGACCAACGGTTGCTTCGATCTCCTCCACCTCGGCCATGTGACCTATTTGGAAGCCGCGCGGAATCAGGGTGACTTGCTGTTGGTGGGGCTGAACTGCGACGCTGCCGTGCGCGCTCTCAAAGGGCCTGCCCGCCCGATCAACCCTGAGCAAGACCGAGCCGGAGTGCTCGCGGCTTTGGCCTCGGTGGATGCCGTGTGCATCTTTCGCGAGACCCGGGCCACGGATTTTCTCAAACTGGCGGCGCCGGATGTTTACGTCAAAGGCGGCGATTACACTTTCGACACGTTGAATCCCGATGAACGATCCGCCGTGGAAAACGGCGGCGGGCGGATCGTGATCATTCCACTCGTGCCCGGCAAATCAACGACGGCCCTTTTGCAAAAAGCGTCGAGCGGAACTGAGGACAAGGGATGACCTCCCGCTAAGCTAAGAACGTGGTTGGACATTCTGCCGATCCGCTCCTCCTCCTCCTCGTCCTCGTCGTCGTCCTCGAAAAACCCGGCCAGAACCGCGGTTTGTCTGATAGCTCTTTCGGCCGTGTTGTGCGTCTGGGGCTTCTCCTTTTCTCGCGACCCAATGGGCAAGATGACGTTTCACAGGAAATCGGCAGGCGGCTGAGAATGCCGTTATCCCCGCGTGACAAACTCCGGTCCGAAGCGGTCCAAATAGGGATGATTCCATTGAACAAGTGGACTGCAGGTGCGTCAAAACGCATGGTGCTTGGTCCGCACCTGATCTCGGAGTGTTTCAGCAAAGGAAAAGGGAGCGGCGGGCCACCTTTTCCGTCTAAGCCATGTGCGACCACCACCGTTAGCCGGTGTTACAATGATTTTACAAAACTGTGACATTCCCTTTCGCCCCACTCTGTTAATTTGAAGCGGACTCTAGCCATGACGTGACGATTGACGACCGGGAGGCGCAGCCCATGCACCCGCAGTGACAATGAACATTCCCGAAGGAGACTCACCAGACAACCTCCCCGGCCGGGCTGCTGAAGCCGCATTGGTTTCCGCCGAGGAATCCGCCGGCAAGGACGCCCCGCCTAATGGGGTGCCGCGGCGTGGCGGAGTCTTGGCCAAGTTCGTCGTGTCCCCGGAAGCCATCCGGGCGCTTCCGGTCGAATTCGTGAAGCGGCACAGGGTCCTGCCTCTCAAAGTCCAAAACGGCACGATCACAGTGGCGACGGCGGACGCCGGGAACCATCTCGTCATTGATGACATCCGGCTCTTGAGCGGATTGGAGGTGGACGAGTTCGAAGCGCCCGCCTCGGAAATCCTGGAAAAGATCGCCGAGTGTTACCAGGTCACGGTCGAGCAGATGATCGAGAACCTGAACCCGGAACAGGCTGCGTGCGTCGAAAGCAAGAATCTGCACGACATCGAAGTGATGGCCAATGAACCGACGGTCATCAATCTGGTGAATCTCATCCTTTCCGAAGCCTTGCGGGAGCGCGCGAGCGATATTCATCTGGTCCCCTTCGAAAAAACCCTCCAGTTGCGCTATCGGATCGATGGCCTCCTGCAGGAAAGACCACCGCCGCCGAAGCAACTTCACGCCGCTCTGGTTTCTCGGATCAAAATCATGGCGGACATGAACATTGCCGAGCGTTTCATGCCGCAAGACGGGCACATCCAGATTCACCATCGTGGCGTGCGCGTCGATATCCGCGTCGGCACCATGCCGACCATTTACGGGGAGAGCATCGTCTTGCGGCTCCTGGAAAAGAATTCCAAAGTGCTGACCCTCGAGGAGCTCGGTCTGGATTCGCCACGCGCCGCCTTGCTGGCCGGGCTGGTGGAAAAGCCGCACGGGCTCTTCCTGGCGACCGGTCCCACCGGCAGCGGCAAGACCACGACGCTGTATTCGATCCTCAGCGGCATCTACACGCCCGAAATGAAGTTCCTGACCATCGAAGATCCGGTGGAGTACGAGCTTCCCGGTGTGGCGCAAATTCCGGTGCGCCCGAGCCGTGGTTTGACCTTCGCCACGGGCCTGCGTTCCATTCTCCGGCAGGACCCCGACGTCGTGATGGTGGGCGAAATCCGAGATTCGGAAACTGCGGAAATCGCTATCCGCGCGGCGCTCACCGGGCATCAAGTCTTCAGCACACTGCACACGAACGATTCCACTGGCGCGGTGACGCGTTTGATCGACATGGGCGTGGAAGCGTTCCTGATTTCGTCCTCACTGGAAGGCGTGCTCGCTCAGCGGTTGGTCAGGAGAATTTGCGCGCATTGCCGCGTGGAGTCGCCTGTGCCGGCTGCGTTGCGCGTCAAGCTGGAAGCCTTCGGAGAGGAAAAGACGGAGGGCCGCTTCTATCGCGGAAGAGGATGTGAAGAGTGCCGTGGAACCGGGTATCGGGGCCGAATTGGAATCTTCGAGCTCCTCTCGATCAGTCCCGAGTTGCGAGAACTGATTATCCAAAGACGGTCGAGCGACGAGCTCAAGGCCGACGTCCACGCAAAAATGACGACGATGCAACAGGACGCTCTGAAAAAGGCGGCCGACGGGGTCACCACGCTCGAAGAAGTCGTGAGGGTCGTCTCAGGAGATACCGTGGAATGATCGCTTTCCGCTATCAAGCCATCGAACTGAATGGCCGACCGATCAACGGCATCATCGAAGCTGAGAATCGGAAGAGCGCGCTCCTTCTCTTAACCCAGCGCGGCATCTTCCCATCCAATCTTGAAATCTCCGCGTCGGCTGTCGAGGCGCAGGCCCCTGCTCTCCCCTCGCCCGCCAAAGCCGTGGAACGCCGGGGACGCGGTTTGGGCGGCCGGATCAAGCGCAAGGAAATCACAGCGTTTACGCGCGAAATGGCGGCGCTGCTGGAGTCGTCCATTCCGATTCCTCAGGCCTTGGACGGCTTGGGAGAAGAAGAAGAGAATCCAGCTCTGAAAGACGTGATCCTCCGGATTTCCGATTCGGTTCGCAAAGGGGCCGCGCTTTCGGCCGCGATGGAGGAGCATCCCCGGTTGTTCAACAAACTTTACACGAGCATGATTCGAGTGGGCGAGGAAGCCGGAGCGCTCCAGAAGGTCATGACGGATCTGGCCGCGTTGCTCGAACACGAGGACGAAGTGCGAGGCGAGGTCGTCGCCGCGGTTTCGTATCCGTGCTTTGTCCTGGGCTTTGGCGTGTTCACGGTGGCGATCCTGCTGACCGTGGTGCTCCCGCGTCTCTTCACTATGCTGCAGGAAATGCTCGCGATCCTTCCGTTGCCCACGTTGATTCTCCTCCGAGTCAGCGGATTTCTGCAAACCAACTGGCTTTGGGTTTCCGCGCTGATCGTCGTGTCTATCATCGGACTGCGCTGGTATGTGCGATCCCCCAACGGCGCCAGACTCTGGGACGGATCGAAGCTCAGGCTTCCGATGATGGGAACCATCTTTCGCGCCGCCGCGCTGAGCCGTTTCACGCGGACGCTCGGCACGCTGGTGAAAAGCGGCGTTTCGTTGCTGCCCGCGTTGAAGATTGTCGAGAACACCATCGGGAATCTGGTGTTAGCCCACTTGATCGCTCGAGTTTCGGAGGAAACGCGGGGCGGCGATTCCCTGGCCACGCCTCTTCGCAAACTGGGTATTTTTCCCAAAACGATCATTCAGATGATTAACGTGGGGGAAGAGACCGGGAAACTCGACGAGATGCTGCTCAAAGTGGCGGACATCGAGGAACGCCAGATGCGGGCGCGGATCAAGACTTTGGTCTCGCTGCTCGGACCGGCGTTGATCCTGGTCGTCGGATCCATCGTCGGTTTCATGGTGATCGCGCTCTTGCTGCCGATTTTCAAGATGAGCCAGGCCATCCGTTAACTCCCGGAGGACTTTATGAACCCACTATCGAACCGGAATTCAAAACGAGCGTTAACCGGCGCTTTAATTCAGTTTTTGCGCGTGGTGCGGGGCGAGCACCTCCTTTCCCCTCACCCCGGCCCTCTCCCTTGGGGAGAGGGAGGACATAACACGATACGGAGATATGCCGAGCCGCTTCCGTCAATCTGCCGCGACAAGACGAGAACCCTTTCCATGAACCACCCCTCTCCCCTCCGAGGGGAGAGGGATGGGGTGAGGGGT
>JACPRI010000263.1 GCA_016190065.1 Verrucomicrobiota bacterium | reverse complement strand
TGGGCCAGCCTGGTCGTAAATGAGAAGGTCACGGTGTGGAACTCGGTTCCCGCGTTCATGGGTTTGCTCCTGGACCATGCCAACGGTTATCCGGAGGCCGTCGGTGATTCGCTGCGACTGGTCCTGTTGAGCGGCGACTGGATTCCGGTCACGATGCCAGAACGAATTCGAGAACTGGTGCGGCACGCGCAGATCATCAGCCTGGGCGGCGCGACGGAAGCTTCCATCTGGTCGATTCTTTATCCGATCGACAAGGTCGATCCCGCGTGGAGGAGCATTCCGTATGGACGTCCGATGCGGAACCAAAGTTTTCACGTGTTGAATAGCGCGTTGGAGCCGTGTCCGGACTGGGTGACCGGCCAGCTTTACATTGGAGGAATCGGTTTGGCCAAAGGCTATTGGCGAGACACCGACAAGACCCGCGAACGGTTCATAGTCCATCCGCGAAACGGCGAGCGATTGTATCGCACGGGTGATCTGGGGCGCTACTTGCCGGACAGCAACATCGAATTCCTCGGACGGGAGGACTTCCAGGTGAAAGTCCATGGCAATCGTGTGGAGCTCGGCGAAATCGAAGCCGCTTTAGTTCAGCATCCATCCATTGCCGCGGCCGTGGTGAATGCGCAAGGTGAACTGCGAGGCCCCAAGCGGCTGGTGGCTTACGTGGTCCCGAAGAAGCGCGGCGAGAAGTCGGAACCTAGCGACGTGAGCGCTGCATTCAATTCCCTCGGACCTGCCCCCACTGCTGTCGGATCAAGCGAGGCATGGACCCCTGATCTCCTTCTTCTCCCCGCGAGGAACGAGTGGGGAGAGGATCGAGAAGAGGGGAAACGCAAGAAAGACGGCCCTCCTCTTCCCAGCCCTCTCCTCTCTTCGCAGGGAAGAGCGGGAGAATTCCATGCGTGTCTCCCCGAAATCGGTGGGAAATACTTCCGCCAGTTCCACGACGAACTGGATGGGGTGGCCGCCAATTTCGCGCGGCTCGAACGTCTGAGCACGGCCTACATTGTCCGAGCGCTTCGCGACCTTGGCGCGCTCACGGAGAGGAAATCGAAACACAGCCTGGAGACGACCCTGAGCCGGTTTCACATTCAGCCGCGCCATCGAAAGCTTGTCAGCCAATGGCTGGCCGCGCTCGAAAGCGAGGGACTGATCGAGCGCGACGGTCCGGGACTCTACACCTGCCGGAGTCCACGGGATTCCGACGAGGTTGGACCGCTCCTCGACGAAGCGCGGCGCCAGCAGACCGACTGGGACAAACCGATGCTGGATTACCTTGAACGCAGCGGCGAAAATCTCCTCGGCCTCCTGACGGGGAATGTCGATCCTCTCGAGTTGTTGTTTCCCGGTGGCTCTTGGGAGCGAGCGGAAGCGTTTTATCAGGAAAACGCGCTGGCGCGTTGCTTCAATCAGCTCCTCGGGGAGTTGCTGGGGGCCGCCGTGCAATCCTGGCCGGCGGGCCAGCCGCTCCGCATCCTCGAAATCGGCGCGGGGACGGGGAGCGCGACGTCCTCGGTGCTCCCGGTGTTGCCGGCGGATCGGACCGCCTATGCCTACACGGATCGCTCCGTGTTTTTCCTCAAGGGCGCGAAGAAGAAATTTTCTTCGTATCCGTTTCTCACCTATCAACTCTTGAATATCGAGGAAGACCCGGTGGCGCAGGGGTTCGCGACGAACTCACACGACGTCATCATGGCCACGAATGTTTTGCACGGGACGCGTTCGATCTCGGAAGCGCTGCAGCATGTCCGGTCCTTGCTGGCTCCGGGCGGGTTCGTGTGGCTCTTTGAGGCGACGCGCAATCTGAGATTCCACCTGGCGACGGTTGGGTTCATCGAAGGGTTCGGTCGCTTCGAGGATCATCGAAAGGGACGAAGCGGCCCCTTGCTCTCAGCCGCGGAATGGGAGGAATCGCTGAGGGCTGCGGGATTCGAGTCAGTCAGTGCTTTTCCGCAGCCGGATTCTCCAGCCAACGTTTTAGGGCATCATGTGATCGTGGCTCAGGCCGCGGTCGTCACCTCGAAGAATTCCATCTCAAGCGTCGGCAGATCGGACCTCCAGCGGATCGTTCCCTCCGCTCCGGGCTCTATTCCTGCCGCCGCTGAATTGAGCCCAGTAGCAACCACGGCTCTTCTTCCGCTCTCCGCGAGGGACGAGTGGGGAGAGGATCGAGGAGAGGGGAATGCCCATAAAGACGGCCCTCCTCTCTCCGGCCCCTCGCAGGGAAGAGAGGGAGAAATCCAAGCGCCACCCATCGACGAATCTGAGCTGCGCCGGTTTCTGCGGTCCAAACTCCCCGAATACATGGTCCCGGCCGTCTTTGTTCCGTTGGAAGAATTGCCCTTGAGCGCAAACGGGAAGGTGGATCGCCGCCTCCTGCCGCTGCCAGAAGTTGGCTCGCGCCCGGGCCAACAGAATTTTGTGGAAGCGCGGAATGCCGTTGAAAAGGTGCTGGCGAAAGTCTGGGCCGACGTGTTCGGCCTCGACCGCGTGGGCGTGCATGACAATTTCTTCGACCTGGGCGGAGATTCGATCCTGAACATTCAAATCGTTTCGCGCGCGTTGGGGGCCGGCATTCAGATCGATCCGCGGCAGACTTTCCAATTTCAGACGATCGCGGAGTTGGCCGAGTTCGCCCGTACCGCAGAATCTTTGACGCAGACGTCCAGCCGACGCAGCGAATCTTAGAACCACTGATGGACACTCATGAACCCTGATGGCTCCGGCGCGCCGCGGGCGCCCGATGAAGGCAACTCAATAAAGTGCTGACTCGATCACGATCAGCCGCCATGAGTGTGCATCAGGGGTGAAGCGCGAATTTTCAGAATCGACCAGCGATGGACAACATCGAAGCCATTTACGAGTTGGCGCCCATCCAGGAAGGCATGCTGTTCCACACCCTGCTGGCGCCGGAGGCCGGTTACTACCTCGAACAGTTCCGCTGCGCCGTTCACGGAAAACTGAACGTGGAATTATTTGCGAAAGCCTGGCAGACGATCCTCGCCCGCCACGCGGTCTTGCGGACGAGCTTTTTGTGGCCCGAGTCGGCCCAGCCGATCCAACGAGTCCATCGGCGCGTAGAACTCGCTTTGGAGTTCAAGGACTGGCGCTCGTTATCTCCGGCGAATCAGAGCCGGCAATTGCAGATCGACCTCCAATCAGATCGCCGCCGCGGCTTCCGGCTCGATGAACCGCCGCTGATGCGGCTCTGCCTTGTTCGCGTCGAGGAATCGGTGCACGAATTTGTCTGGTCCTTTCACCACGCGCTGTTGGATGGATGGTCCTATCTCATCGTTCTGAAGGAATTGTTTTCGGTGTATGAGGCATGCGCTCACCAGGCGGAGATCAAGCTCGAATCCACGCGCCCTTTCCAGGAATTCATCGCCAGCCGCCGGCATCTGGACTTGCGGCCAGCGCGGGATTTCTGGCGGGAAACACTCCACGGATTCCGTTCCACAACTTCAATCAATCTGGAGACACCCGCGGTTGAAGCGGGCCAGAAAGGGGAAGCAGGCGAAGAAATGTTGCGGTGCGGACGCGAGTTCACGGAAGCGTTGCGCGCTTTCGCCCGGCGGCATCGGCTGACGTTGAGCACGCTGATCCAGGGGGCCTGGGCTCTCCTGCTGCATCGCTACACCGGGGAGCCCGACGTTGTATTTGGCGCCACGGTCTGTGGACGGCCGCCGGACTTCGAAGGCATCGAGTCCATGGTGGGCGTTTTTATCAATACGATTCCCGTGCGGATAGCCGTCGTTCCAAACCGCTCGGTGATGAGTTGGTTGACGGCGCTCCAGAATCGGCTGATGGATTTTCAGCGCTTTCAATGCGCGCCGTTATCCGTCATCCGGCAGTGCAGTGCGTTGCCTCCGGACCAACCGTTGTTCGAGAGCATCGTGATTTTTGAAAACGTCCCGGCAGACGCCGCGCTCTGGGAAGGCGGCGAAAGTTTGAAGATTCGAAACGTCCGGTTTCTTTCGCGCACGCATTATCCCCTCACGCTCGCGGCTCATGCCGATGCGGAATTGGTGCTCTCGATCAGCTTCCATCGAGACCGATTCGAGAACGCTGCAATCCGCCGGATGCTGGCTCATCTCCGCGGTTTGCTGCAGAGTCTGCAGGCCGATCCCTGGCAACCGACCGGCGAGGTCTGCTTGTTGAGCGCGGAAGAGCGCGAAGAACTCCTGGTGAAATGGAATCCGCCCGGTGTTCGCGGCCGTCGCGACGATCTCATCCATAAACTGTTTGAAGCGCAAGCGGCGAAAACGCCGGATGCGGAGGCCGTGGTGTTTCAAAACCAGCGTCTCACCTACCGCGAACTCAATCATCAAGCCGACGCGCTGGCGCTGCGGTTGCGGCGCCTGGGAGTGGGTCCGGAAGTTTTGGTGGCCCTTTACCTTGAGCGCTCCGAGGCGATGGTGGTGGCGGTGCTTGGGATTCTCAAAGCCGGCGGCGCGTATGTCCCGATAGATCTGGCTTACCCGGCGGACCGAGTGAGCTTTATTCTCGAAGACACGCAAACGCCGGTGCTCTTGACGCAGACGCATCTGCTGGGCCGCCTGCCGAAACATGCCGCGAGGATTTTCTGCCTGGAACAATGTGAGGTGAGCACGAACATCTCTCCGCCGCTCGCCGCACAGGCCAGCAGGGCAGCGGAGGCAACGAACACTTCCTTCCCCCTCACCCCGGCCCTCTCTCTTGGGGAGAGGGAGGTGCTTCTGCGGCGTAGGGGAAAACCCGGAACGACCGGGATTTTTCCAGCGCCGGATGAGTGGTTCCCTCTCCCTGAGAGAGAGGGTCCGGGTGAGGGGGAACGGCACGGAATTCCCGACGAGGCGTTCGATCTCGCCCGATGCGTGCATCCGAAGGGCGCCGGTCCTTCCAGCCAGCCGACGGCTGCCGTGAATTCTCATCCACGAGCGGAGAATCTGGCTTACGTGCTCTACACGTCCGGCTCGACGGGCCAGCCCAAAGGCGTGTGCATCGAGCATCGGAACGTGGCTGCCTTGCTCGCGTGGGCGCTCGCCGCTTATTCGCCAAAAGAACTGGACGGCGTGCTCGCCTCGACGTCGCTCTGCTTTGATCTGTCGGTGTTCGAGCTTTTCGCGCCGCTGTGCTCCGGAGGCAAAGTGATTCTCGCGGAGAATCTGATGCACCTGCCCGCCTTGCCGGCCCGCGAGGATGTCACCCTCATCAACACCGTACCGTCGGCGATGGAGGAATTGTTGCGTCTAGGCGGAATTCCCGATTCCGTGCAGACGGTCAATCTGGCCGGCGAACCGTTGGCGGCTCACCTGGTGCGCCGGATTCACGACCGAACGCGCGGGGCGCGCGTGCTGGATCTGTATGGGCCGACCGAAGACACGGTGTACTCCACGGCCGTCGTGCGCCGCCCCGACGGTCCCGCCACGATTGGCCGTCCGCTGGCCGGAGAACAAATCTATCTTTTGGATCGTCAACTGCGGCCAACGCCGATCGGTGTGCCGGGAGAAATTTGCATCAGCGGCGAAGGACTGTCGCGCGGATACCTGAGTCGGCCGGAGTGGACCGCGGAGCGATTCATTCCCAATCCATTCACGCAGGACTCGGGCCGCCGGCTCTACCGGACGGGAGATCGGGCGCGCTATTTGGCGGACGGGAATATTGAATTTCTGGGGCGCAACGATCACCAGGTCAAATTGCGCGGTTACCGCATCGAGTTGGGCGAAATCGAGGCGGCCCTGCGGCAGCATCGCGCCGTGCGGGAGGCCCTGGTCGTTTTGCGGGAATTCAGCCCGGGTGATCCGCGTCTGGCCGGCTATGTGGTCCTCGAGGAAAGGGGGGCGGCGGATTCGGACCAACTGCGGCGTTACCTCGCCGAACGGCTGCCAACCTACATGGTGCCGGCGGCGTTTGTGTTTCTGGAATCGTTGCCTCGGACCGTGAACGGCAAGCCAGACCGTCAAGCGCTGCCGCCGGTGCAAACAACGCGGCCCGGGTTCGCGGACGCTGATGCCCGGCCGCAAACGGAGATCGAACGGACGCTCGCGGAAATCTGGCAGACGGTTCTCGATCGAGACTGCATCAGCGTGAGCGACAATTTCTTTGAGCTGGGCGGACATTCCCTCTTGGTGACGCGAGTCCGGGCGCGAATTCGCGCCGCCTACGAGATCGATTTGCCCATGCAATCGCTCTTCGAAGCGCCGACCATCGCCGCTTTGGCCAGCGAGATTCAAATGGCGCTCGTCCGCGAGTCCAAAGAGCGGCCCGCATTAGGGTAAGCGCGTCTGTCTCTGGGGTCGGCACCTACTTTCGTCCGGGCTTTCCGGAGGATAAGTTTCGCGTGACAGATCGGGATTCATCGCGGGTCGAGGGCGATGCGTATCGACGGAACCCATCATGCAATTCAGTCTTTTTTACTTTGCCTGCGACGAGGCCGGGCACGGCAAAGACAGGTATCGGCTCCTGATCGAAGGCGCGCGGTTCGCGGACGCACATGAGTTCGAGGCCGTCTGGACACCGGAGCGCCACTTCCATCCTTTCGGCGGACTTTATCCCAATCCCTCTCTGACCAGCGCGGCGTTGGCCATGGTCACGGAGCGGATTCAACTCCGCGCAGGCAGCGTGGTCTTGCCCTTGCACCATCCGGTCCGCGTCGCCGAAGAATGGTCCGTCGTGGACAACCTGTCCAAAGGTCGCGTCGGCATCTCGTTCGCCTCCGGCTGGCATTCGAACGATTTTGTGTTTGCGCCGGAGAATTATCCGGACCGTCACTTCGTGATGGCTCAACAGCTCGAAATCGTGCGCAAGCTTTGGCGCGGACAATCCGTCAAATCCGTCAACGGAGCGGGCGAAGAGGTCGAAGTCAAAATCTTTCCGCGGCCGGTTCAACCGGAATTGCCCGTGTGGATCACGGCCTCGGGTTGTCTCGACACGTTCCGCCTGGCGGGCGAGCTGGGCGCCAATCTCCTCACGCATCTCCTCGGCCAGACGATTGGGGAGCTTGCCGCGAAGATTGCGGTTTACCGCGAGGCCTGGAACGAGACCGATCACCGCGAGGGAAGCGGCCACGTGACGCTGATGTTGCACGCGTTCGTCGGAGAAAATTTCCAAACGATCCAAGAAACCGTGCGCGAGCCTTTCCGGGCGTACTTGAAAAGCTCCGTCGATTTGACTCGCAAGACCCGCCGCGACATTCGTCCGCTCTCGCCTTGTCCTAAAAATGGCGCGTCCTCTGCCCTAAACCGCGAACCGGCCCGGAGTGAAATCGAACCGGTTCTGGATTACGCATTCCACCGCTACTTGGCCGAGAATGGGCTTTTCGGGACGCCGGACACATGCGTGCAGACGGTGGAACGGCTGGCGAACATCGGCGTGGACGAGATCGCGTGCCTGATCGATTTTGGCGTCGAAGCGAATCTGGTCCTGCGGAATCTCCCCTTCCTCAATGAAGTGCGGAAACGATGCCGGGGAGCGCGCCCGCTCCATGGCCGCGTCCGGGCCTCCCAGCCTGACGAGTTCGTCGCTGGAAATGGGTCCCACGCGCCGTCCTTCTCGACCAGGGAGAAAACTCCGGCGCAGAGCCGAAGTGAGGTGATGTGCCCCGCGAAAGGGTAGCCCGGCTTGTTGCAAGGAGAATTCTCGCCGGCGCCAGAATTCGAAATTCTGAGATAGCGCAGAGGTGCACTCTGTCTTGGACAGCCACGCTTTGTTGCTTGTTCCCGGAAATCTCCACGCGGTAGCGGATGTGACGCTGGGTGAGGAGCAGACTCATGGGACAAGGACGACTCGGTAGAATGCGCGCCCTTCCGATTGGGTCGTGCGCGGCGGGTGGCTCACCTCCATTTGATTTTCGGTAGCCGTCGTGACGGGCGTGGCTGCGGTCCAGACGCCTTCGCTCAGGCTTGGCCGCCACTCGAGTTGATACCGCAAGCCAGGGACGGCCGAGAACCGAATTGCGACCTGTTCTGGCGAAAGCCGAAGTCCGAGGATTGTGGGAGCGACCGGCGTGTCATCGTTGCGGATCCAGCCGAGGGCAGATGGCACGGCCAATTCGCCGCCGTCCGTTACCGTCAAAACCAGAGCGAACGACTCGTCCGGCTCGTATTCCAGGTCCCCAAGCACGGGGACGGCCAAAGTCAAGTTGGTCACACCGGGCGCAAAGACAAGCCGGCCTCCCTTCGGCAGGTAATCCTTGTCCTGCGTGGCAGTGCCTGCGCCGGTCAGATAATCCACCGAAAGCGGGATGCGCGCCGGAGGAGTGAGCCCGACTTCGAACGCCAGGTTTGTCACTCCAAAGTTGCCTTCAATGATCTGGCCTCCGCCGCGAACGGAAAACCGGTAGGCATCATCATCCGCGATCGTGACCACCGCTTCGCGGCGCGCGAGGAAACCATGGCTCGCGCTCGTCAGTTCGATCCGAAAATCCTCTGGGCCTTCCACGAGCGTATCATTCAACACGGTGAGTGGAAGGAAGGCTGAAGTCGATCCCGGCGGCACCGTCACGGTTGCCGTCGGCGGGAAAGCGAAATCTTCACCGGCAAGAGCGGAACCGGAACGCGCCACGGCCATCACTGTGACAGGCTCGGAAGCACGGTGCGAGAGGGTTAGCCGGGGCGAGCTGCGATAGAAGCCTTCAGGAACTGTTATGTCCTCCAAGCTGATCCAGGGCGGTGCTTCGACCTGGAAAGCCAACGAGGCCGCATCGTTTTCAGGAGCTAATTCAATCCCTGTGTGGCGCACCATCGCGCGCAAGCTCTGCGGGCCTTCTTTTATGGCCCTGAGAGTCACCTCCACGGTGGCGCCCCGGTAGCTCGCCAGGCGACCCAGGCGCACGAGCAACACTTCATTGCTACGCACGATCTGGCCTTGGCCGATGCGGGCTTTGTCAAAGAACAATCCTTGGGGAATCGGCATTTCCAGTTCGACCCCATCGACCGCCCAGGGACCGTAATTCACCACAGACTGCTGACAGGTTAACCATCCGCCCTGGGTGATGTTCGTGACCGTGGCTGAGGACGTCAGCGCCAGATCGGCGCTGGTCAATTCCGGAACTGCGCCCAGATTTACCAAGACCAGTTCGCTTCCGGGACAGGTGAATCCGGGTCGAGTGCAATAGGCGATGAAGGCGAGGCGGCCGGGGCCAGCGGCCACAGCTTGCCCCGGGACAAACCGCACGTTTGGGACCGCCACAGACCAAAGTTCGAGGAACGTCTCGGGCGCAAACGCCCGCAAGATCGCCCCCGGAAAGAACCACGGCTGATCTGGGGAACTGAGGAAAAGGACGCGCCCGCGCTCCAGGTCTGGCAGGCCGGGACCGAAAATGGGGCGTTGTCCGAAGACAGTGCCTTCATCAATGGGGAACCGACCAAGCTGAGAGCCGTCTCGCGTGTCAATCAGGTGTCCGGTCCGGAAGACGGCCCGGTCTCGTTGCCAGGCGAACCTCATGTCGGAATTCGGCGGCAGCCGGGGCTGCATTTCTTGCGCGACGATCAGACCGTTGGTGGCCAAACGCAGGCGGCGGAAGGTATTCAAGTGAGTCTGGTAAAATGTGGCGGCATCGTTGCCCAGAGCCAGTTGATACGAGCCCACCATCAGTGGGCGCGGTTGATCCCGATCGAAAACCGCGGCCTGGCCTCGAATCGAGGCCAGCAGCGTCTCGGGTGAGCCCGGCACCGAGACGAGCGAGGTGGGGCTTGCCGAGACCACTTCCCCGGGCTGGCGGAGGGAAATCTTCAGATCGACGGCGTTGCTCTTTAGGTTCACCCGCTGGACTTCACTCGCTTCGGCGATTCCCGCGTAGAGAAATTGGCCGTCGTCCGAAACGGCAACAACCGTGGGTTCGCCGCTCAGGCGAACCAGAAACTGAGTGCGCCCGTCCGCCGGATTCACGCTGACGATCGAATTGCTCCAGGCGCCACTTCGAGGCCCGACGCTCACCAGCAACCGCGCGCCGACCGCGTCGTAAGTCAGATCGTTCGCCTCCAAAGAAAGCAACCGCGACAGCCCAGTCGAGACCGCGGTTTGCGAGCGGTTGTCGTTCGCAACTGGATCGGGATTCGAGGCCAGCGCCAGAGCGGAGTGGGAGATTTCCGCATTCGTCCGCGCGATTACTTTCAGGATCAACTCCCGTCCCGTTCCGGGCGGCAAATCGTTGAGCTGAGATTCAATGACCCGGCCTTCGCGCCGCCACTCTCCGTCGCTCAACGTGGCACTCAAGAATTCCGCGCCCTCAGACCAGGCGTTTCGCAACACGACATTTCGGGCTATTTCCGGTCCTCGATTCGTGACGGCCACTCTGTAAATGATCGGATCTCCGACGGTGGCAGGACCGGCAGGCTCCGGTTGAGTGACGACCAGATTAGCGGGACTGTGGGTGTTGCGGAATGGTGCTTCCAGGACGACCACCTGGCCGCCTAGAGTGCGAAAGGCGAGTTTGCCTTCGGCGCAAAGGCTCAAACTCTCCGGGTAACCGTTCAGACTCCTCAACCCAACGCTGCCCAAATGCTTGAAATCGTTTATGGAGAAGGCTCGCAAAGTCGCCGTGACGGGGGCAACCGACCGCGTGAAGGATTCGGGCGTTTGCTGGAGGTAATAGGCCCGGTTGTTGCGGAGGTCGGACGCGAGCCGTTGCCGGGGTCGGGATTGCCTGTCTGTTCTCGGGTTGGAATAGACTTCGGCAAAGTTGCCCAGCACCGACAGGGTGCGGCCCTCCACAACCCAACCCGCAGCCGACAAAAGCAACCCATGATCCGAACTAAAATCAACTTCGATTTCAGGCAGCGCGTTGGCGACTGCAATCCCCGTGGGCTGGCTTTCCGGAGGCCAGTAAAGACGAGTCAACACGCCCGGGATCCTCTTGCTCGTGAACGCGTAGATCACATCAGCAGATTCCCCCGCTCGAACCAGCGGCCCGCCCAATGGCGTGACGCTCCTGGGCACGCCGTCGTCGAAAATCGTCCCGGTACCCGAATAACCTCCTGTGATCGCGATCGAGCGCGGACGGCCGGGCACCGGCGCCATGTCTCCCAGCTCCCCGACGTGCCTTTCGAGGTCGATGGCCAGGTCAATTTGTCCGGTCTCGAGATCGACGCGCTTGACTCGATACTCTTCCTCGGTCGCGACGTACAGAAATCGCGCGTCGTCCGAGATCGCCATCCGGCCCGGGAGAGTGCCGACGCGGAGCAGACCGCTCAGCGATTGCGCATCCAGGTTGAGCGCGGCAAGCCAGCCGTTGAGCGGATGAGCATCGTCGTTGACGCTCGCGTACAAACGCTGGCGGCGTGCATCCCAGACCAAATCCCCGGCGTGGAATGCGAATCGGGCGACGATGGGACTCTCGTCGGCGACCGCTGTTTCCTCAACGGCGCGGTTGTCCTGGTACGATCGTTCTGTGTCGAGAGTTGCGGTCTCAGCGCGGTGTAACAGAGGCTTAGCTCGGCGGGGGATCAATTGAATTTCGACGGCACGAGTTGCTCCGGGTTCAAGGTCGGACAAGTTGAACACGACGACATCGCCAAATCGCTCCGCGCTACCCCCCAGGCTTCCCTCCGCCAGGTCAGCTCCGCCCGGCAGGGTATAGCGTAGCAGGACTCGTCGCGCCCGGATTCCTCCGCGGTTGGCGACGAGAAGGCGCAACGTAAGCGGTTGATTCACGCGGGCAGGTTCGGGGCGATCTTCCAACTGAAGCGCGAGGTCCGGCACGGCGTTCGTTCCAAGAAAGGCCGGCTCCAGAAGCCACAGACTGCCCGACCCGAGCGCCGCGACGCCGCCTGCGTCCCAGAACGCTACATCCGCATTCGGATCGATTTCCTCGGGCAGCGCCGCGCTGCCGGTCGGAGCGAAGGTCTCGATGTCGAAGCCGCGCAGGACCGGGGGCTTCGCCGGTTCAATCACGACAAGCTGCCGCGACGGAAGATGCAGCCACGGCCGCGCGGAAAATGGCAATCTGGCCATCGTCCGGCCTCCGTCCGGGTCGTATGCGCCCGATAACCCGAAGACCAAACCGGCGTGGGTTTGCAGGTCGAGCGCCCCGGCGCCCTCCACGTGGTAGGGCACATCGATGAACTCGACGCCGTCGTCGTGGACACGATGCCGGACGAATCGATACGAAGTCACGTGGCCTTCGTAGCCGTACACGATATTCGTCCGCGTAAACACGAGAGCTGTATAGCTCTGGCCGTGAGTGAAGGCCGCGCTTCGCGGCAGGAACTGGCCGTCTTCGAACGCATAAATGCCGGAAAGAAACGGGTTCCCTGGTAGCCACCTCGAGGTCGCGGCTACGAATCGCCGCGGGAATCCGGGCACGGTCTGCAGTGATGCCACGCCGTAGGGCAACGCGAAATTCGTCCATCGGCTTGTGTTGAGGTCGAACCGAATGACCTGCGTTGCGTTGGATTCAACGGCGACCCAATAAAGGAACTCGCCACCGTCCGTTCGCACGAGGTGTCTTCCTCCACGGATCCCGGCCATCGACTCGATGACACCTGTGACTGGATCGACCCGCGCCAGACCGCTGGTGCTGTCGAGCAGGTAGAGACGTTTTGTGCCCGGATCGTAGATCATCTCCGGGCGTTCTTGCGTCATGCTCTTTTGCTGAAGAGAAACGCGGCGGAACGACGGTGGTTTGAGCAAGAGTGGATGGTTGGTACTGAGAGACCCTCCGGAACTGGCCTCCAACTGAATCGAGCCCGCGGCGCCCGACAGTTTGACCGCCCCGCTCCAAACACCGTTGGTCAGGCGGAGCGGCGGTGGCGCGTCCACAACCAACAAACCCGTCCCGGCACTGAACTCCAGCAAGTCCGCTCGATTGGCCAGACGCCGGCCTTCGTCGTCCACGGCCACCACCCGCACGGCCAAAGCTTCTCCTGAGGCGGCGGACAGCGGAAGCGGATCGAACTGGAGAGCATGCATTTCGTTATCATGAATCCTTACCTCGAAGATTCCGGGAACAAATCCCAACGCCGTGGCCATGACCCGCGCGGAGCGTGCACCGTCTCGGAGAATGTTGTCCTGACTTTGAAAATCGAAGGCAATGCTGGATTGCCCCGCCGGCACGATCAGTGGATTTTTCGGGAAGAACAATCCAGTCGGCGGTTCGGACGACAGGCGCACGGACAGGTTTGTCAAGGTCGCTCCGCCCAATTCAAGCCGTGCGCTGTTGGTCAGGAAAGTTCCCTCCAGAACGGGAGAGGGCAGAACCAGGCGCAATTCCGGTTTCTCATTGTCTCGAACGAGGATCGAGCCGACCGCCGCCGTCCAACTTCGCACCTCGGCCTTCAAGGCAACTTGCTGATCGCCGTTTAGGTGCTCATCATCGCGAGCGCGCACCTGGAACGCCGCTGCCGTCTGGCCCGCGGGAAGAAGAATCTCGGCCGGGAACTCGATGCGGTTCGCCACGTCGGCCATGAGTTGCACCCGCGCATCGCGCTCAGGTGGGCGATCGATTCTCAACACGGCTTCGAGGGCAGGTTCCCCCTCGTTCAGCGACGGTGGAAGCGTGAGCGTCAGGACTGCGAGTTCGCTGTCCAGTTGCTGGACGCGAGCTTCGGCACTGGTCAATTCCGGTGCAAAAGCGGTGATTGTGACGAAGGGTGAGCCGTCCAACAAAGTGTCGTCCTTCGAGAGGAGGTTAAAGAAGGCGTTCGTCTGGCCTGCTGGAATGGTTAGGCGAGATGGAACTTGGATTTCCTGCGGCGCGCTGCTGTTGAGCTCAATAACTGTCGCCTGGGGCAGCGGCTCCGGAATTGCGACCTGGCCAGCGACCGGCGCCGACTCGGACTCTGCGACCACATCCGGAATGAGTATTCGGAGCGCCAGGCGGGGAAGCACGCGAATCGCCGCCGTGTCGCCCGTCAACCCAAGGCGGTTGTCCGCTCGCAGCCGAACTTCGGTCGCATCCTCGGGCAGGCTCAGCGGGCCTGACCAGACGCCATTGGTCAATGTCACGGAGTCGGGAGAAAGTGCACGAGAGGATTCACCGCGAGCGAATGGGACGGTCAGTCCGTTGTTCAGTCTTCCCATGCTCGGTGGACCGAAGGACCAATCCGTGGCCCGGCGATGATTGTATGCGCCGTTGCGAACGTAAGCGTTGCTGACCGGCGGCCCGCTCCACAGAGCCGGATTAATTTGAAACGGCTCTTGAATGGCGCGGATGTCCAATCCCGTCACAAAGAAATCGATCGGCAAACCCGACCCGTCCACCAGAAGCACGGCTGCCAGAGAGTCCCTTCGCCATTCTAATTGTCCGGAGAATCGAAAGGTCGGATAGCGGGTAGGAGTCAGAGGAGGAGAACGGACCTGGAGTTGAATCACGTCTCCGGGCTGACAGAAGGTCTGTTTCGGAAACTCAAAGCTTGTTCGAGGCGAATTGTCGGCCACGGAGTCATAGAGGTGGACACGCCAGCCGGACAGATCCACCGCGTCGCGGCCGACATGGGTCAATTCCACATTTGCGTCAGCGAGGCTCAACTCAGAGATGACGAGTCCAGGGGATGATTCGGCAGTCACCGCGCTCAGCCAAACGCGGATCGCCTGCTCAGTCGCGACTTGGCCGTCTTCGCGGCGCGCTTCCAGCCGCGCATGGAACGGCCGGCCAACCCGGATGTTATCTGGGCGTTCAGTCCACACGAAGCGCCCAGCCGCTTGACCCCAGGCCGGTTGGAGACTGGCGATCGCGACGACAAAGGAGACGACGACGATCGCGCGAATCAATCCGGAGCAACAGCCCACCATGAAACTGTGAAAAAGTTTGTTCGTCACGACTGGCTTAGCGCGGCGTAAGCCTGGCCCGATAAAACCTTCTCGGCGCCGAGGCCGCCGATGGGTCCACGATTTCGAGCACGCCCGGGGCAGCGTCAACAGTCCGCGAGGTCATCCAGGAGATTAAGTCCTCGGAGGTTTCAAGGAGGAGAGTCCCAGTCGTCTCGGATTCGATCCTCAAACGGACTGTGCCATCGGTGAGTCTCCGGAACTCCTGGGCGAGAAATCGAGGGCGCTGTGGAGTGTCAGGAATCTCACCAGACTGTAGCATCAAGCCGCGCGGACCCACGGCGAGGAAGGTATTGTTGCCAGAGGTCACGACCCATAAATCTTCCGGTGTGCCGCTGGGGCGGCGCGTCCAGGTCAATCCATCTTCGGAAGAATAAACGGCGCCGCCAAGGCCCACGGCCACGAACGCGCCGTTGGCGTAAGTCACCGCTTTCAACAACCCCCGAACCGGAATGGCTGCTCGCTGCCAGTGAATCGCGTCGGTGGAGGTTTGTATCGCCAGGCCGGAGATTTCGTTATCGTATCGCGTGATCACGAACCGCCCCTTGCCGTAAGCAACTCCTGTGACGAGATTGGTGCTCGGAATGGGATTCGTGTCCCAGCTCACGCCATCAAGGGAAGTCCCGACCGACCATCTGGCTTCAGAGTCTTTCCGGCCGAAAACAATAAATTTTCCGTTCGCGTAGATGATGCCGTTGTCGGCGCTCAATTCGGGGGGTAGCGGCGATCGCGTCCAGTTGTCGCCATTGATCGAGGTGGCGATGAATCCGTTCCCCACGGCCTCGAACATGCCGTTGCCATAGGTGATGGAGGCGAGATCGTTTGGGTAAGCTTGGCTCGTATTGGTTTGGGTCCACGTGACGGCGTCGCGCGAGTGCAAAATGTATCCAGCTCTGGCTATGGCCACGAACCGCCCATTGCCATAGGTAATACTCTTGAGAGGCTGCGGTACTGGCGAGGGATGCACACTCCAATCGACCGCGTTCGTCGAGGTGAGGATCAGCGCCCAACCCGCGATGACGAACTTTCCGTCACCGAACGTTGCGCCGGTCATGAAAGTCGGAAAAGCTCCGGCGCGCCTCGACCAACTTTGCGAGTCGTCCGATGTATAAATCGCGCCATTGCTCCCCACGGCGACATAGCGGCCCTTTCCGAAAGTGACATCACTAAGCCCGTCGGCCTTTCCTTCCTGCCTGAGGGACCAGTCGGATCCGTCCGTCGAAGTGATAACCGCCCCGCCACCGCCCACCCCGATGAAAGTCCCGTTCAGATACGTTAGGCTAAACACTCCAACGGGCATATTCGGCCCTGGAATCCAAGCCGCCCCATCTGAAGAAGTGAAAACCTGTGTCCCAATGGCCGTGACGAACTTTCCTCCGCCGAAAGCGATAGGTCCACCATATCCTGGACCGAGTTCAACGCGGACCCAATCCACACCATTTGTGGAGCGCCAGGCAACGACATCGGAGCGGCTGTCAACAGGAGGCGCACGAAACACGATCGAACCGATCACCACTAAGACGCCATTGCCGCTGGCGACTGAATTCGGAGAGAATGGATAACCCAGATCCGTGGAACTCCAATTCGAGCCATCCGCTGAGGTCACAACACGCTGCGGCTCCACCAACACAAAGCGGTCCGCGAAGTATTCGACATACCTTTGCCAGTCGAGCAATCGATCAGAACGCGGTGGCACGTTGGGCGCAGTCCAGGTCACGCCGTCCAGAGATGTCAGGATCGTTCCGCCAAACTCAACGCCGACGAATAGGCCCTTGGCGAAAGTCACGTCCGCAAAGCGAACGCCGCGCAACGTGCCAGGACTAGCCCAGTAAATCCCATCATTCGAGAGGAGAATCGTGGGTTCTTCGCCACAGCAGAAGCCTGCATCGTGTCCACGCGCGATGACCCACGAAGTTGAGCCATCGCCCACTGCCACAAACACGTCGTTCCCATACGCCACCGCCCTGAGGCGAGTGGGTGTGGGCACCGGATTGCGCAGGCGCCACTCGTCCAGCCCTGCTCCGCAACACGGCTGCGCTAATGTCCACAGGAAGCACAGCACTGCGAAATGTCGGCCGCGACTTGCTCTCATGGTTTGGCTCTCGTCAACCGTCTCCCATGCCCGGAAGTTCCGCAACCGGCAGGTTTCCGTCCGGATTCTTCCTTCGCATGAGGATTCTAACCGCGGATGGCGCGGATGGGCGCGGATAACGATTCAACGTGACTAAACCAGCAGTTCATCAACCGCAAAGATCGCAGCGCGGCGAAGCCGCAGTCGAAGGCGTTAAAACGTTACAAGGTTAAATCGTTAAAACGCTCAAATGGGTTAAATTTGATCGCAGCTCGCGAAGAACTTCGACGATTGCAGTGCAGTACAGGCTTTCCCCGAGACTGCGCTCGGAGAAATGGCTTCGCCGCAGTTCACAGAAGGAAACAAAGAAAACGAAGACTTCGTTACCTTTGTTTGCTTCTGTAGAATCTACCTGCATTGCGACCAACATGTTGGTTCTTTCGTTGTAATAACGTCTTCGGCTGCGGCCGTGCCGCAGTGCGTTCTCTGGGGTTAAATTGCTTGCTTTTTCCACGTTCAAAATCACGGCTCCCGTCCCGGCTTAATCGCGCGATAAAACCGTTGCGCAGACCGGCCGGCGTTTTCCGGATCGTTGAACTGAACGGCACCGGTTCGATTCGTAATCACGCTCAGCTTTGTCCAATTCCGAAGGTCCTCGGAAACTTCAATTTCATACACGGCGTTCGCTTCGCCCAGGAGACGCAATTCAAGCGGGCCACCCGGCTTTTGTGGAGTGAAGAGAAGCCGGCTCGAAGCGGGAAGTTTTCCTGCCCCGGCGATCGCGACGCTTCCGCCGTCGAATGAACCGACGCCGGCGAACTCAGCGTGTCCAGTGGCCGCCGCCAGCGGCATGACGACGTAACTCAGTTCGCGCGGTTGCTGATCGAAGAAGGGTCCCCACCTCACTTGGCGATGAATAGCATCGGCGTGCCCGCCTGAATTGACTTCGGTCACGCTCCAACCGGCGGGCGGTTGATCCAGAACCGCGTAAGCGCGGATGCCCGCTTCCGGTGTAACGCGGAGAGTGACTCGAAACGGCTCGGAAGGAACGAAGACGCCGGGAGTCTGGCGGATCACGATGTTCTGCCCCGGCGCAGCGCCCGAGGTCGCAGTTCTCGCGAGACTTTGCAAACTCGTGGATTGTTGTTTGGTCCGATTCACCCAGCGCTTGGCTTCGTCCTGGACGCTGGCGTCGAACGCATAGATTTCGCCTCCGACCCACAACGCCGCCGCGCGTGTGACGTAATCGATCGGGATCGGGTTGGGCGGCACCGGCCAAGTCTCGCCCCGGAGCCATGCCGTTCCATAGTCCGTAACTTCCGCGACAGACAATCGGAAATCCGGAGGCCCAAACCCGGAATCGGCCGGGCGAAGATCGGCCGGGTGGAGCACGCGCTCGAACCGCACCAGGGTGTCACCCGTGATCGGACTATCCACGCCGCGCACAGAGCCATGACCGCCAAACGAAGCGACTTCGCTCTGAATCAATACGGGGGGAACGACGTGGTAACTGAGCTCGCGAGGGTTGCTGTCGAAGTACGGGCCAAATTTCACTTTATGGCTCGCTACGTCGTAGGAACCGCCGCCCTGCACGGAATCGACGACCCAGCCCGGTGGCGGCTCCTCTTCGACCGCGTACGAAATGGCGCCGGAGTGTGGCTGAGCCGACAACGTGACCTTCAATTTCGTTCCCGGAAAAATGTCGTCCGGCAGTTGCCGTTCCACAAACGGCGCGCCCGGGGCGATCGTCAGCAGCGCTTGCCGGCTCAAAACGAATCCCACGCGATTGCGGACGACGACTTGATAAGCGCCCGAATGCGCAAGCACAACGAGCCGCAGACTGAGCACGGGACCCGTGGCCCCGGGCAAATCCTGGCCATTAAATCGCCACTGATAACTCAGCGGAGCTTCCCCGTCCGCGGCCACACTGAATTCAGCCGCATCGCCTTCAACCACGCTCAGGTCTTTGGGCTGCGACGTAATGCGAAGCGTCACATTGCCACCGGCCATCCCTGTGTGTTGCGGGTCGTGGCCGAACATGGGCCAGGGGCTCGTGGCCGGGGGCTGGCCGCCTCTCAAGGCATAGAGAAATCCGTTCCCGTGCCCCAGATACACCGTTCCGTTGGGACCGATGTTGGCGGTGGTGTTTCCGCTGACGAACGGTGGCGGAGGCAGGCTCGGCTTAAACACCCATCGTTGCGTTCCGTCATTGTTGAGACAGTAGAATCGATCATCGCTGGACGAGAAATACAGCGCTCCTTCCTGGTCGATGGCCGGCACGGTCCGGATCAACGCCGGGGTTGAGAACTCCCACTTCTTTGTGCCGTCCGGATTGACCGCAGACAGCTTATTGCTGACGACGTAAATCGTTCCATCCGGCCCAATCAAGGGGCCGATATTGAAAAGGCTTCCGCCAGCGACGAACTCCCACTTCTTCGTTCCATCGGCGTTGAAGGCCTGAAGTGTGCCGTTGGAGAGGCCAAAGTAGAGTGTGCCGTCCTCGTCAATCGCCGGCCCAAAAACGGAGAAGCCCACGAAGACTTGCCATTGCACTGTTCCGTCCGGATTCACCGCGAAGAAAAAGCCGTTGAAGAACATGAAGTCTTGAATTCCAAAGTAGATCGTTCCGTCGCGCCCAATGGCGGGCGGATAACTGAAGTCGAAAAGGGAGATGCGAGGCAGGAACTGGCCGATGTCAAAGGCCCACTTCTGAGTGCCGTCCGGATTTACGGCGTACAATTTTCGGTCGTTCGCGCCGACATAGACCGTGCCATCGGGTCCGAGGGACGGCGTGGTGCGCGTTAAGCCGCCCAAGGCTGCCGAGGTCCACCTTCGGGTTCCGTCGGAGTTATAGGCGTGAAGATTCGCTCCGGAGGCGATGTAAATCGTCCCATCCGAGCCAAGGGTCGGCGAAAGGGCGGATTGCGCCGTGCCGGTGACCTCCCATTTTTTCGAGCCGTCCGGATTCAGAGCGTAGATTTTATTGTTTTGGCCGAACGGGGCGGACGTCGTGAAGTAGATCGTTCCGTCCGTCGCGATGGCAGGCGGCTGGGTGATGATCATGCCTGCGTTGAATTCCCACAGTTTCTCCCCGAGTTGCTGCGCCAGACACTCTCTTCCGAATGACACCATCGCCAAGATCGTTCCCGCCAGACTCAAGAGACGCAGACCCAGCCTTGGCAGTTCAGATCTCAACAAAAGCAAACGAAGGAAACGAAGACTAGGACTCTGTTCAACTGGATTGTTGCGGCTAAGCCCTGGAATGCATTGCTTGCCGCATTCGTGGTGGTGGAGTGAGGGAGAGGCATCTCGGTGGGCGCAAAGCAGTCTGGTGCGGGCTGTCATGGTGAAGCTTCCTTTGGCTGGTGGGATTTAGTCGTCGCGTGGCGCGTTGTCTTGTCGGATTTGTTTCTCAAATCGAACCGCGCCGATTACAAACCCCTCGCACGGTCAAAAACAACTGGGTGGACTACGCCTTCTAGATGCGGAGAACGCCCACTCTGTTACATGAGCCGCTGGGATCCTTAGCAGGAATAGTGGGTCAAGACCCCAGCCGAGTCGCCGAACGTCCGACCTCGAACCTCGAACCTCGAACGAATCCATATCAGGTTCGAGGTTAGAAGCTCGGCGTTCAGTGTTCGATGTTCCGCTGGCTGGTTTGCACGTCCCCCGATTCCGCGTTACCTCACGACCGAAACCTGCGCTTTGATCCATCTTAGATCCGCGTTGCCGGGCGAGGCGTGCTCGTGCATGTGCCAGTAGGCCGCACCCGATGCAGATTCCACCTTGTCGTCGATGATCGCTCCGGTGGTTCGATCATCGGTCCAGCGCTTCGTTTCCACGTGGCCGTCGGACCAGGCCATGATCCCGCGGCGGTTATGATAACTGCCCGGCAGCATGAAAAACGACGCCTTTGCTTCGATCCCGAAGAAGGGCCAGCAGATGCTTTCGGGATTGACGTCCGTGAAGACTATGACTTGGCCAGGTATGGTGGATTGAAGCTCCGACAGTTTATGGAATTGTCGGTATCCCGGCGGGGGATTCCGCGTGCCCGGTTCATCAATCCAGCCGAGAAACCAGTTCATGCTGTAGCTGCGGATTTTCTCCACACGGCAGCCCGGTTGGCTCTTTGATCCGCGAAGCTGGACCGTGTGCCGATTCGCAGGACAGTGATAGACTTTTGCCGAAGGAAGATACGGGGCGAACTGGGAAAAGCGCGCGTCGGTCAGCAGCGATACGTTGGTGGAGTCGGAAGGATACACCGCATGGTTGTAATACCCTTGCACCCACATGCGCCGCCGGGGCTCGCCACCGCCGAAGGTGTAGCCGTTTTGCGCCAGTTGGTCGTCGTGGTCGTCCGCATAGAGCAACCAGGTCAAGGCGAGCTGGCGTTGATTGGAGGTGCAGGAAGCGCGCCACGCTTGCTCCTTGGCTTTGCTCAAGACCGGGAGCAGCAGGCTCGTCAGGACGAGCATTACCGCGACAACGGTCAATAGCTCGACGAGCGCGAAGGCCTGCTTTTTTTGCACTCTTCAACTTGGTTCAGTTTCGTCCAGACCCGTAGTAGGAGTAACCCGCATCCGGAGGAGGGCTTGCCGTGCATCGGTCATCCGAGCAGCGGTTCCTCCGGCCTGGCATCTGGGGCGCTAACTGCTACGCGCGGTAGGGACGCGTTCCACCGCGTCCCCACTCTTTTCCTTTGGGGTCGTGAAGTCGTTACAACGTTACAGCGTTAAATCGTTCAATGGGTTCAATGGGTTAAAACTTGATCGTGGACTGCGAAGAAGTTTTGGCAAGGGACCCAATTTAACTCATTTAACCTTTTAACGATTTAACAAATGTCCCCTGGGGAACTTCCCCCCCGTCCCTTTCGGGTTTAGACCCACTTATCCCGTTCCAAGGCTGCCTATATTAAGGAGGCTCGGAATATGTCTGGCGAGGTCGTGCACATAGGGGACGAGATCGAAGATTCGTCTCCGCTCTCTCCGATGCAGCAGGGCATGTTGTTTCACAGCCTGTCTGCCGAGAGTCGTGGTGTGGATGTCGAACAATTGGTTTGCCATCTCCCTGAAGATCTGGATCGCGCGGGGTTCGAGCGCGCCTGGCAACGGGTCGTCGCGCGGCATCCGATTCTGCGCACGGCATTTCGCTGGGAAGGCTTGGATCAACCGCGGCAAGAGGTTCACCGCCAGGTCGAGCTGGAATGGATTCGCCAGGATTGGCGGGGTTTGCCCGGCGTAAGAGTCGAACACCGGCTCGAAACTTTCCTCGACGAAGACCGGCAACGCGGATTCCCGATGGACCAGGCGCCGTTGATGCGGTTCGCGCTCTTTTGGATCGGACCGCACCATTACCGGTTTGTGTGGACATTTCACCACGCGTTGATGGATGGGCGCGCTTTTCCCGCGGTGTTGAAGGAGGTCTTCACCGCCTACGAGGCGGAGCGGAGCGGCCAGGATTTGAGTTTGGCCGAATCACCGCCGTATCGAACTTATATCGATTGGCTGCAACGGCAGGATTGGTCCAAAGCCGAAGGTTTCTGGCGCCAAACCTTAAAGGGATTCACTCAGCCCACGCCGCTGGCCGTGGATCGCAGAGCGCGTGCGACTGGCGCCAGCCAAGGTCACGAATTTGGAGTCACCGGCGACCCTCCCCAAGGAGAGGGAACGGCGCATCCCGTCCGGGATGATTCGCGTGCGCTCCACTCCGAAGAACACGGAAAACGCTGCTCCCTTTCCCCAGGAGAGAGGGCCGGGGTGAGGGGAAAGGAAGCGTCCATGCCCGCGGGCGTTTCGGCTGCGACCACGACGCACCGTATCCGAGGCGCCCTGGAATTGCGTCTGACGGCCACCGTCACAGCAAGGCTGCAAGCGCTTGCTTCAGAAAATCATTTCACTCTCAACACCATTATCCAGGGCGCGTGGGCGTTGCTCTTGAGCCGCTATAGCGGGGAGCCAGAAGTGCTTTTCGGCGGCACGCGGGCTTGCCGACGATCCTCCGTCCCCGGCGCGGACGCCATGATCGGCCTTTTCATCAACACCCTGCCTGTCCGCGTTCGAGTGCCGCCGCGCCGCCCGCTTTTGCCGTGGCTGGGAGAGTTGCGCCGGCAATGGGTGGCGATGCGAGACTACGAACACACGCCCTTGGTGAAAGTTCAAAGCTGGAGCGAAGTGCCCGCCACATCTCCGCTGTGCGAGAGCATCGTGGTGTTCGAGAATTTCGCGCTCGACTCCGAGTTGCGCGCCCAGGGCGGCGCGTGGAGCCATCGACGCTTCACGCTGCTCGAACAGACCAACTTTGCGCTGACTCTGGCGGCCTACGCCGATGCCGAGCTTTTGTTGCGAATTCAATTTGACCGGCGGCGCTTCGACGATGACACCGTGGCGCGGATGCTGGGTCATCTCCGGACGCTGCTCGAAGGGATGGCGGAACACCCGCACGCTTCGCTCCAGGACTTGCCGATGGTGACCCAACGGGAGCGGCACCAGCTTCTCAAGGAATGGAACGCGGGTCAGGCCGAGGCGCATGCCGACGCGACGCTGCACGAGTTGTACGAAGCGCAAGCGGAGCGCACGCCGCAGGCCGTGGCGGTCGTTTGCGAAAGCGAATCCTTGACGTACCGCGCGTTGAATCAACGCGCCAACCGCCTGGCGCGTCACCTCCGCCAGTGCGGCATCGGACCGGAAGTCATGGTGGGCCTGTGCCTGGATCGCTCGCTTGATCTGATCGTCGCGCTTCTGGCGATCCTGAAAGCGGGTGGGGCTTACGTGCCGATCGACCTTTCTTATCCGGCGGACCGGGTGGCGTTCATCCTGAATGATACCCAGGCGCCCGTGCTTTTGACGCAGTCTAGTCTGCTGAGCCGGCTGCCTCCGAATTCAGCAAAGATCATTTGCGTGGATGAATTCCAAGCCGGCGATTGCACGGGTCCTCCCGCCGGCGTCAAAGAATCTGGCGCAACAAAGGCATCTGAAGCCTCTCCCCTCTCCCCTGTGGAGAGGGAGAATCATTTCGCGCGTGACCTTCAATCCAACGCCGCACAACCTTTCCCAGCGCGGGAAGCGACATCCCCTCTCCCTGAGGGAGAGGGCCAGGGTGAGGGGGAAGGGAGTGGAGTTCCTCCAGATGCTTCCGATTTAACCAAAAGTTGGGCTTTGAGCCGAGATAGCCTCCGCAGCGGCGCGCGGCCGGAGAATCTGGCTTACGTCATTTACACGTCCGGTTCAACCGGCCGGCCCAAAGGGGCGCTGATTACTCACCGCAACGCGACGCGGCTCTTCCAGGCGACCGGTCATTGGTTTCACTTCAGCCGGACGGATACCTGGACTTTCTTCCACTCGGCTGCGTTTGATTTTTCCGTGTGGGAAATCTGGGGCGCGCTGCTTTTCGGAGGAAAGCTGGTCGTTGTTCCTTACCTGCTGAGCCGTTCGCCCGAGGATTTCTATGCGCTACTCGTCCGCGAGCGCGTCACCGTGCTCAATCAAACGCCGTCTGCATTTCGGCAACTCATCCAGGCTGAGCTGAAACTTACGGCTTCCCACGAACCTGGTACGGACGGATTCCACTCCGTCCCTGACTTGACTCCGCGATCGAAAGAACAAGATCAGGGACGCGGTGGAACGCGTCCTTACCAGTTCATGGCTCATGCGCACGGCTCGAAGGCCGTGGAAACTTCCCATAAGCACACTCCTCCACGCCTCCCAAGAGGCGAATCCGCCACTGGTGCGGCAGCCAACGCTCTCCTTCTCCCTTGTCAGGTAAGAGAGGAGGAAATCCCGGCCAAAACTCCGCCGCTGCGCCTGGTCATTTTCGGCGGTGAAGCGCTGGAGACGGAGTCGCTTCGGCCCTGGTTCGATGCGCACGGCGATCAACGGCCGCGGCTGGTCAACATGTTCGGGATCACGGAGACCACCGTGCATGTCACTTATCGACCGCTGGCGCGATCGGATCTTGGCGCGGGTAGCGTGGTCGGCATTCCGATTCCGGATTTGCAGGTCTATGTCCTCGACCCACAATTGCAGCCCGTGCCGGCAGGCGTGCCGGGCGAGCTTTACGTGGGAGGCGCGGGCTTGGGGCGCGGTTATCTGCATCGTCCCGAACTCACCGCGGAACGATTCATCCCCAATCCCTTCAGCGAAGATCCCGGCGCGCGGCTTTACAAAACAGGCGACCTGGCGCGATGGCTTCCGGAGCGCGACCTGGAATACCTGGGACGCATCGACGACCAAGTGAAGATTCGCGGGTTCCGGGTTGAGTTGGGCGAGATCGAATCGGTGTTGGCCGTGCATCCAGCCGTCCGGCAAGCCATTGTGCTGGCGCGCGAGGAAATCCCCGGGGACCGACGTCTCATTGCTTATCTGGTCGCACGCGAGACGGCACCCGCGATCCGCGAGCTGCGGACGTTTCTCCTCGAAAAACTTCCCGAATACATGGTCCCCTCCGCCTTCGTGCTTCTGGATGCGTTCCCGCTGACGGCGAACGGGAAGATCGACCGGCGGGCGCTGGCGGCCCTGGAGGTCCGGCGTTGCGATGAAGAAAAATCGTTTGAGCCTCCCCGCACCGAATTGGAGCGAACTATCGCGCAAATTTGGGAACGCGTGCTCGAAGTTCCAAAGATCGGCCTGGATGGAAACTTCTTTGAACTCGGCGGCAATTCGCTGCTCATTATTCAGGTTCACGACAAACTGCGTTCCGCGCTCACCAAGAATTTCCCGATCACAAAACTTTTTCAGTATCCCACCGTTCGAGTCCTGAGCCGCTATTTGAACGATCTGCCGGACTCCAAACCCGATGTCGCGAAAGCCCGGGAACGAGCGCAGCGCCAGGCCGAGGCCGCCGCTCGCCAAAGGCAACTGGTGGAGGAGGTCAGAGGATGAGGCCCCAGTACTCCCGGGGAGCACACGCGCCTTCGCGTGTTTCCGGCGGCGCCTCGCCGCCGGACGCGTCCGTTGCACACCTTGCAGAACAGAGCAAGCCAGACGCTCAGACTGGCGGCGAGGCGCCGCAAGCAGCCGGCGGGGCGCGTGCGCTCCCCGGGAAAACTCCTGAGATATTCCCGCCCGGCAGCGTCGCGATTATCGGGATGGCGGGGCGGTTTCCAGGAGCCGCCAACGTTGAGGCTTTCTGGGCGAACTTGAAGGATGGCGTAGAGAGCGTCACCTTTTTCTCGGATCAGGAACTGGCCGAGGCCGGCGTCGATCCAGAGACGCTGGCCAACCCCAATTACATCAAGGCTCGCTCGGTTTTGGACGGCATCGAATGGTTCGACGCCGATTTCTTCGGCTACAGCCCCCGAGAGGCCGAAGCGATGGATCCGCAGCAGCGCCTCTTTTTGGAAGGCGCCTGGGAAGCGCTCGAACACGCCGGCTACGATCCGGACGCGTATCGCGGCGCGATTGGTCTCTACGCCGGCGTGTACATGAACACGTATTTGCTGGCGAACCTCTGTTCGAGCCGCGAATTCATCGAGAGCCTTCTGAGTTTCAAACGGATCGGCGCCTTTCAAACTTTTCTGGGCAACGACAAGGATTATCTCACGACCCGAATTGCCTATAAGCTGAATCTGAGAGGACCCGCGATCACCGTCCAAACCGCGTGCTCGACTTCGCTGATGTCGGTGTGTCTCGCCTGGCAAAGCCTGGTGAATCATCAATGCGACATGGCGCTGGCCGGCGGCATCACGGTCACGTGCCCGCAACGCAAGGGGTATCTCTATCAGGAAGGCGGAATGATGTCGCCGGACGGCCATTGCCGCGCGTTCGACGCGCAAGCGCAAGGAACGGTCTTTGGCAGCGGCATGGGCATCGTCGTGCTCAAGCGCCTGGAGGACGCGCTGGCGGACCGCGACACGATTTACGCGGTCATCCGCGGCGCGGCCTTGAACAACGACGGTTCGCTCAAAGTCAGTTACACCGCGCCGAGTGTGGACGGGCAAGCGGAAGTCGTCACGCTCGCCCAGGCGCTCGCCGGTGTGGACGCAGAAACGATCAGTTACGTCGAAGCCCACGGCACCGGAACGCCCCTCGGCGATCCGATCGAGATCGCGGCCTTGACGCAAGCATTTCGCGCGACGACGCAGGCCACGGGCTTTTGCGGGATTGGGTCGGTGAAATCGAACCTCGGCCATCTGGACGTGGCGGCCGGTGTGGCGGGACTGATCAAGACGACGCTGGCGCTGCGGCACCAACTGATTCCTCCGAGTCTGCACTTCGCGACACCGAATCCGAAGATCGATTTCGCCAACAGCCCGTTCTACGTCGTCAACCGGCTCACGGAATGGAAAGCGAGCGAAACGCCGCGGCGCGCGGGGGTCAGTTCGTTCGGTGTCGGCGGCACAAACGCGCACGTCGTGCTCGAAGAAGCGCCCGTCCTGGAAGTGCCGCCACAGGATCGGCCGTGGCAATTGCTGGTGTTGTCCGCGAGGATGCCAGGCGCGCTCGAGGCCGCGACCACACGATTGACCGAGCATCTGCAAAAGAATCCGGAGCTCAATTTTGGAGACGTTGCTTTTACGCTCGCCGCCGGCCGTCGCGCCTTCAACCACCGGCGTATTCTCGTCTGTCGCGACGCCCGAGACGCCATCGACGCCCTGGCGAAAGGCGATCCAAAACGTGTGGTGACGCGGTCGCAAAACCAGCGCGACAGGCCGGTCGTGTTCATGTTTCCCGGCCAAGGCGCGCAGTGCGTCAACATGGGCGCTGAGCTGTACCGCGCGGAACCGGTCTTCCGCGAACACCTGGATCATTGCGCGGAAATCTTAAAACCGTACTTGCGCCGCGACCTTCGCGAAGTCCTCTATCCGTCCGAGGGCAAAGCGGACACCGCCGCCGGTGAACTGGGTCAGACGCAGATCACGCAACCCGCGTTGTTCGCGGTCGAGTATGCGCTGGCCAGGCTCTGGATGTCCTGGGGCGTCCAGCCGCAGGCAATGATTGGCCATAGTGTCGGCGAGTATGTCGCGGGTTGCCTGGCCGGAGTGTTCTCAGTGGAGGACGCGTTGCGGTTGGTCGCCGAGCGCGCGCGCCTCGTGCAGGCCCGTCCCGGCGGCGCTATGGTCGCCGTGCGATTGCGCGAGGAAGAGGTCCGCGCGTATTTGAACGATCGGCTGTCCGTTGCCGCCATCAACGCTCCCGCGCTTTGCATTGTGTCGGGACCCTTCGACGCGGTGGAAGAATTCGAGCGAAGAATCAAAGCGAAAGGCCTGGCGAGCCGAAGACTGGATACCTCGCACGCCTTTCACTCGCCGATGATGGACGCAGTGATCGAGCCGTTCACGGAGCTTGTGCAGCGGATCAAGCTTGGCGAGCCGGCGATTCCGTGTGTTTCCACGGTGACCGCCAATTGGATCACTGCTGCCGAAGCGACCGATCCCGCGTACTGGGGCGCGCATCTCCGCCGGACCGTGAGGTTCGCTGACGCTCTGGCGCTGCTGCTCAAAGACCCGCGCCACGTCTTGCTGGAGGTCGGGCCGGGCCAGACCTTGGCCGGACTTGCGCGCCAGCATCCGGGCAAATCGCCCGATCAAACCGTGCTGGCTTCTTTGCCGGCCTCGATTGAGAAAGCGGCCGAGTTGCCAACGATCCTGAACGCCCTCGGAGGCTTGTGGCTTTCCGGCGTGAACGTGGATTGGCTGAGTTTCTACGAACACAACCGACCTCGCCACGTGGCCCTTCCCACGTATCCGTTCGATAGGAAGCGTTATTGGATTGAACAGCCAAAGCATCCTGGCGTTGTCAAAGAACCCACCCCTTCACCCCTTCCAGGAGGGGAAGTTGAAATTGCCGCCAGAAATGAAGCTCCCCTCCTGGGAGGGGCAGGGGGTGGGTTCCCAAACGCACAGCCCGCCAGCTCCATCGCCGAGGCTTGCGGTGCGCCCACTCTCTCGATCGATTCAACCCAGAAGGAAACAATGGAGTCATTTATGCCTCAACCCCAAGTGAACGAGCGGCCGAGCCGCAAAGATCGGGTTCTCGCGACGCTCAAGGACCTGCTGCGCGAGTTATCCGGCGTCGATTTGGCGGACAAAGATGCGTCCGCCACATTTCTCGAACTGGGGTTCGATTCGCTTTTCCTGACGCAAGCGCGCCAGTCTTTGCAAAGCAAGTTCGGCGTGAAAATCACTTACCGTCAACTTTCCGAGGATCTTTCCAGTCTTAACGCCCTGGCCGCGCACATCGACGCGAGTCTGCCGCCCGAGGCGTTTCCCCTTGAGCCGACGCCAGCGGCGAGCGATCCACAAACCTCGCCCTCCGGCCCCACTCCTGCCACTGTTCCCACGAACCGACCACCGGTGGCATCCGGAGTGGGATTGCCGGACCTTCCCAACGCTCAGCCGTTGAGCGTCGGCTCTTCCAATTTGTTGGAGCGACTTTTCAATCAACAGCTCCAAACCATGTCGCAGCTCATGGCCCAGCAGCTCGCGACGTTGCAGGGAAGTGTGAAGGGAGAAGGCCGAGTGCAGAATGCGCTCGCTTCTCACGAACCCACCCCTGCCCCCCTCCCAGGAGGGGAACATGTGCCTCGAGCATCGAAAGAATCTCCCCTCCTGGGAGGGGCTGGAGGTGGGTTCGCGAGCGCCTGTCCTGCGCCGGGAGCCAGCGTCAAGACCGGACCCGGCCGAGTGGAGCCGAAAGGCTTCGGCCCTTTCCGTCCCGTGTCCAAATCTGCCGACGGCGGCCTGACCCCCAAACAACAGCGGCATCTGGCGGAGTTCACCGAGAGATTCACCCGCCGCACGCTGAAATCGAAGCGGCTCGCGCAAGACTTTCGCCAGCCCCTGGCGGACCCGCGCTCCGTGGCCGGGTTTCGCAAGCTCTGGAAGGAACTGGTTTATCAAATCGCCGTCGAAAAATCGTCCGGCTCCAAATTGTGGGACGTCGATGGCAACGAATACGTCGATGTCACGATGGGATTCGGCGTGAATCTGTTCGGCCATCTGCCGCCGTTCGTGGTCGAAGCGGTGGAGGAACAGCTCCAGAAGGGCGTGCACATCGGACCGCAATCGCCTCTCGCGGGCGAAGTGGCGGAGCTGATGCGCGAATTCACCGGCCAGGAGCGAGTCACGTTTTGCAACACCGGATCGGAGGCAGTGATGGCCGCGTTGCGCATCGCGCGCACCGTGACGGGCCGGAGCAAGATCGTGTTTTTCTCCGGCGATTACCACGGGATGTTCGACGAGGTTCTGCTGCGCGCGCACCACGTCAACGGGACTTTCCGATCGATGCCCGTGGCGCCGGGCATCCCGGCCAACGTCGGGGAAGAAGTTTTGATTTTGGATTACGGGGCGCCGGAGTCGCTCGACGTCATCCGTTCGCACGCGCAAGAACTCGCGGCGATCCTGGTCGAGCCGGTGCAAAGCCGGCACCCCGACCTGCAGCCGAAAGAATTCCTCCACGAGCTGAGAAAACTCGCGACGGCAGCCGGGATCGTTTTGGTCTTTGACGAAGTCATCACCGGGTTCCGCGTTCATCCGGGAGGGACGCAAGCTGTGTTCGGCGTGCCGGCGGACCTGGCGACGTATGGCAAAGTCATCGGCGGCGGATTGCCCATCGGCGCGCTGGTGGGGAAAGCCGCGTTCATGGACACGTTGGACGGCGGCGCGTGGCAATTTGGCGACGATTCATCGCCGGAAGCGGACATGACGTTTTTTGCGGGCACGTTCGTCCGGCATCCCCTCGCGCTCGCCGCGGCCCGAGCGGTTCTGCGCCATCTGAAACAGGCCGGGCCGGGATTGCAGGAGGATTTGAATCGCAAGACCTCCGCGATGGCCGGGGAGTTGAATGGATTGTTTGGCCAGCGCCAACTGCCGATTCACGTCGAGCATTTCGGCTCGCTGTTCCGCTTTCATTTCCCGGCCGAACTGCAGTACATCAATCTCCTCTTTTACCACGTCCTGGAACGCGGCATTTACATCCGGGAGACGCACCAGAACTGTTTTCTGTCCACGGCCCACACGACGGAGGACATCGCCCGCGTCGTCCGAGCTATCCGGGAGAGCGTGGACGAATTGCAGGAAGCGGAATTTCTTCCCTCTGGTAAGGACGGATTCCACTCCGTCCCTGACTCACGCGACGTCAAAGAAAAGGAGAACAGGGACGCGGTGGAACGCGTCCCTACCAGGATGGAGAGCGGAGCTAGCCAGTACCCGCTCACCGAAGCGCAGAAGGAAATCTGGGTCGCCTGCCAGTTGAGCCAGGAAGTTTCGTGTGCCTACAACGAATCGTTCACGGCGCGTTTTCGCGGCGAGTTCAAGGCCGACATCATGCGTCGCGCGCTCCACGCACTCATCAGCCGCCACGACGCCTTGCGCTCGACCTTCAGTCCGGAAGGCGACCAACAACGAGTCGCGGTGGAGGTGAAGATCGAAATTCCCCTGATCGATTTGTCCGAGTTGAATCCCGCCGAACGCGACGCCCGAGTCGCCGCGATCCCGGCCGCGGAAGCGAATCAGCCCTTCGACCTGGCCCAGGGTCCGCTGGTGCGGGTTCGCTTTTTCAAATTGGAGCCTCAACTTCATTTGCTGGTGTTTACCGCGCATCACCTGGTGTGCGATGGCTGGTCCTCGAACGTGGTCTTGACCGAACTGAGCGCGCTGTATTCCGCGTCCTGCGAGGGCCGGGGCGTGCCACTGCCTCCGCCCGGTTCATTCGCGGAATACGTCCGGCTTGAAGCCGAGTCGCAAAAGAGCCGGGAAGGACAGGAAGCCGAGGCCTGGTGGCGCGAACAATTCGCCACGCCGGTTGCGCCGCTGGAACTGCCCACGGACCATCCCCGCGCCGCCGTGCCGTCCAAACGCGGCGGGACGCGGCGAAGATCGATCGACTCGGACCTATACCAGGCGCTCAAGCAGGTGGGATCGCAAAACCGAAGCACGCTTTTTTCCACGCTGCTGGCGGCTTTCAAGGTGTTCGTGCACCGATTGACCGGGCAGGAGGAACTCGTGGTGGGCGTGTTTTCAGCCGGGCAAGCCCGCGTGAGCCAGCCCGATCTGGTCGGGCACTGCGTCAACATGCTGCCGGTTCGAAGCCGGCTCGAAGGCAATCCTCCGTTCAAGGAATATCTCGCGGCGCTCAAAACCATCATGCTGGATGTCCAGGAGCGCGAGGACTTCACCTATGGCCGATTGCTGCAACAACTGACGTTGCCGCGCGAACCGGGGCGGTTGCCGTTGGTCGAAGTGGCGTTCAACCTGGAGCCGAAGGAGTGCAACCTCAAATTCACGGGCCTGGAAACCGAGGTGGACCAGAATCCTCAAGGCTTCGTCAACCTGGATCTCTTTCTCAACATCAACGACACGGGCGCCGGACTCATCCTGGACATGGAATTCAACAGCTCGCTCTTCGGACCATACACGATCGATCGCTGGCTGGGGCATTTCGAGACGCTCTTGCGATCCATCGTGGCGCAGCCCGGAGAGCGGATCGGCCTTCTCCCGCTGCTGACCGAAAAGGAGCGAAACCATTTGCTCGTCGAGCTGAACAACACGGACGCGGATTTCCCGGCCGACGCGTGTCTGCACACGCTCTTCGAGGAGCGGGCGGAAGCGGTCCCGGAGGCCAGCGCGATCCTGTCTGAGACCGAAAGCCGGACTTATCGCGAGATCAACCAACGCGCCAATCAATTGGCGCGCCATTTGCAGACGTTGGGCGTCGGTCCGGACACGTGTGTCGGAATCTGCGTCGAAAGATCGGCGGAAATGGTGATTGGGATGCTGGGCATCCTGAAAGCGGGCGGGGCGTACGTGCCGTTGGATCCGGCTTACCCGAAGGAGCGGCTGGCTTTCATGATTCGCGATACGCAGATGGCGGTGCTGTTGACGCAAGGGAAGCTTTTGGATGTGTTGCCGGAATTCGTGACCGAGTTTGAATCGAAGCAGACGTCGGCCCCTCACCCTGACCCTCTCCCCATCCGATGGGGAGAGGGAAGGGAGAGGGGAGCTTTGCCGAATGCAGATTCGTCTCGCAAGGATCTATCCGCACCTTCCGTTGAGAATGGCGATCGCGGGTTGAGGCCCGTGAGGATTCTCTGTCTGGACACGGACGGCCAATCCATCGCCACCGAATCGGCCGAGAATCCGGTCGGCCGCGTTCGGCCGGAGAATCTGGCTTACGTGATTTACACTTCCGGAACGACGGGCCAGCCGAAAGGCGTTTTGGTCGAGCACCGCTCGATTGTGAATCATCTCTTCTGGAGACAACAAACGCTTCCGCTGACGCACACCGATCGTTTTCTCCACAAAGCCTCATTCAGTTTTGATATTTCCGTTTGGGAGATTTTCGCTCCGCTGCTGGCTGGCGCGCAACTGGTGCTGGCGAAGCCGGGCGGAGAACAAGACAGCGCTTACCTCGTCAAGCTCATGGCGGGTCTGGGGGTGACGCACGCGCACTTTGGACCCGCCATGCTCGGGCTGATTTTGGACGAGCCGGAGTTTCACCGTTGCGAGGCGCTGCGGCGCGTGTTCTGCGG
>JACPRI010000265.1 GCA_016190065.1 Verrucomicrobiota bacterium | reverse complement strand
GCCGCGGTGAGCGTGCTCGCGCCAAAGCTTGTGTCCGCGTAACTCACTGAATAAGTCACCGCGCCAGTCGCGGTGATGGACTTGGAAGCCGCGCCAATCGTCACGGTCGGGGCAGTATTGTCCACGGTGAACGTGGCGCTTGTGGCCGCAGGAGCAGGATTACCGGCCTGATCCGTCGCCGTGTTCGCGGCCACAGAAATTCCCAGGGTGCCATCCCCAATAATGTTCGAGATGGTTACGGTAAAACTCGTGCCGCTGCCGGTGACACCGACGTTCCCGTTCGCCGTGCCAGTCTTGTCCAATGTGACGTCCGCCGCCGACAACGTCGTTCCGCCCAAATAAGCATCCGCGTAGCTGATCGCGTAGGACACCGGACCGCCGGCCGTGCTGGTCTTGGACGGCGCGCCGATCGTTACGCCCGGCGCGGTGTTATCCACCGTGAAGGTCGCACTCGTGGCTGCGGGAGCCAGGTTGCCGGCCAAGTCAGGCGCCGTGTTTGCGGCCAGCGAAATACCCAGACTTCCATCGCCGGTGATGTTCGAAACGATCACCGTGTAACTGGTCCCGCTCCCGGTGACACCGATGGTCCCATTGGCCGTGCCGGTCTTGTTGAGCGCGACGTCCGCAGCCGTCAGCGTCGTCGCACCCAGATTCGCGTCCGCGTAGCTGACCGAATAACTGACCGACCCACCCGCCGTGATCGACTTGGACGGCGCGCCAATCGCGACGGCGGGAGGGGTGTTATCCACGGTGAAAGTTGTGCTGGACCCTGCCGGGGCTGGATTGCCCGCCAAGTCCGAAGCCGTATTCGCGGCGAGCGAAATTCTCAGCGTGCCATCCCCGGCGATGCCAGACAGGGTGACCACGCGACTGTTGCCACTGCCTGACACACTGCTGGTCCCTGTCGCCGATCCCGTCGCATTCAGCGCCACGTCAACCGGAGTCAGGGTGCTCTCATCGAAGTTCATGTCGGTGTAAGTCACCGTGTAAGTTACCGGCCCGACACGTGTGAAGGAGGATGACGGCGGGCTGAGCGTGACGGCTGGAGGCGAATTATCCACCACGAACGTTTGGCTGGGGCCGGCCGCCGGAGCGAATTGGCCCGCCAGATCTTGCGCCGTATTCGCGGCCAGCGAAATGCCGACGGTTCCATCTCCGGTGATGCCTGAAATCGTGACAATGCGCGTAATGCCGCTGCCGGAAACGCTCACGGTTCCAGAGGCGGTACCGGATTTGTTTAAGGTCACGTCTCCCGCCGTCAACGTGCTCGTGCTGAAGTTGCTGTCGGAATAGGTCACCGTAAAGGTCACCGGCCCGGTGGTGGCGAAGCTGCTCGACGGCCCGCCGATCGTCACGCTCGGCGGGTTGTTGTCCACCGTGAACGTCGCACTCGTCACGGCCGGAGCCGAGTTGGCTGCGAGGTCCGTCGCGGTTCCGGCGGGCAAGGAGATGCCCAGGGTGCCATCGCCCGTAATGCCAGAAATCGTCACCGTGAAGCTGCCGCCGCTGCCGGTGACGCTGGCCGTGCCGCTGGCCGTGCCGGTTTTGTTCAACGTGACGTTGGCAGCGGTCAACGTGCTGGTGTTGAAGTTGGCATCCGCATAATCCACCGTGTAGGTCACCGATGCGCTCGCGGTGAGCGTGCTGGACGGGGGACTGATCGTCACCGTTGGCGCGGTGTTATCTACTTTGAAAGTCGAACTCGACAACGCCGGGGCTGCGTTGCCCGCTCGGTCGGTCGCTGTCCCGGGCGCGAGGGTGAAGCCCAAGGTCCCGTTGCCAGTGAGGCTCGAAATCGTCACGGTGTAGGAGGTGCCACTTCCCGTCACAGTGACCGTTCCCGAAGCGGTCTCCGTGGTGTCCAAGGAAACATTGGCGGCGGTCAGGGTGCTCGCATTGAAGTTCGCATCCGAGTACGTGACCGTGTAAGTCACGGAACCGCCGGCGGCAATTGACTTGGACGGCGCGCTGATCGCCACGGCGGGCGCGGTGTTGTCCACGGTGAAGGTCGTGCTGCTGGCGGCGGGCGCCGAGTTGCCGACCAAATCTGTGGCCGTCCCGGCGGCTAGCGAAATGCCCAGGGCGCCTTCGCCCGAGAGGTTCGAGATTGCCACGGTATAACTCGTGCCGCTGCCCGTCACGCTGACGGTTCCCGTGGCGCTTCCCGTCGCGCTCAAACTCACCCCCGCTGCCGTGAGCGTGCTGGAGCTGAAGTTCAAGTCTGAATAACTCACGTTGAACGTCACCGGGCCGGTCGCCGTAAAGGACGAGGACGGCGCACTGATCGTTACGGCAGGCGGGGTATTGTCCACGGCGAACGTCGTGCCCGTCGTTGCCGGAGCGAGGTTTCCCGCTAGATCCGCGGCCGTTCCTGACGCGATGGCGATGCCGAGGCTTCCATTCCCAGTGATGCCCGAAACTGTGACCGTGCGCGTGTTGCCGGAACCCGACACGCTCACGCTGCCGTCGGCGCCTCCGTTCTTGACGAGCGTCACGTTGCCTGCGCTCAGAGTGCTGCCGCTAAAGTTCAAGTCAGAGTACGTGACCGTGTAGCTCACGGGACCGGCCGCCGTGATGGACGAGCCCGGCGCGCTGACGGTGATGTTGGGAGTCGTGTTGTCCACGGTGAAGGCCGAGCCCGTCGCGGCCGGGGTCGGGTTGCCCGCCAGATCGGTCGCCGCGCCTGCCGCGATAGAGATGCCGATCGTTCCATCGCCGGTGATGCTGGAGACCGTCACTGTGCGGGTGTTGCCGAGACCCGAGACGCTGATTGACCCGGTGGCCGTTCCGGTGCTGTTCAATGTGATCGCACTCGCCGAGAAGTTGATCATAACTGCCAGCGGATTCAACGGGTCGGAGTAGGTCAGGGTGTAGGTGACCGGTCCGCCCGTCGTCAGGGCGCTGGAAGGTGCGCTGGCCGTCAAAGTCGGGATGGTGTGATCGACCGAGAACGTGGTGCTGGGCCCGGCGGCGGAAGCCAGATTTCCAGCCAGATCCGTCGCCGTCCCGGCCGCCAGCGAAATGCCCAGACTGCCATCCCCGGTGATGCTCGAAATCGTGACGGTGCGCGTGCTGCCGCTTCCCGACACGCTGACGGTTCCATCCGCATTGCCGGATTTGACCAAGGTCACGTTCGCCGCGCTCAACGTGCTGATGTTGAAGTTGGCGTCGGAATAACTCACCGTAAAACTCACCGGGCCGTTGGCGGTGACGGAAGCGGACGGGGCGCTGATCGACACGCTCGGCGGCGTGTTGTCCACGGCGAAAGCTGTGCTGGTGGCCGCGGGCGCCAAATTGCCCGCCAGATCGGTCGCGGTTCCCGCCGCCAGCGAAATCCACAAGCTCCCGTTTCCAGTGATGCTGGAAATCGTGACCGTCCGCGGGTTGCCGCTGCCTGAGACACCGACCGTACCGTTCGCGCTCCCGGACTTATTCAGGGTCACGTTGGCTGCCGTCAGGGTGCTGGAGCCGAAGTTGGCGTCCGAATACGTCACCGTGTAAGTCACCGGACCGGTAGAGGAAATGGTGCAGGAGGGCGCGCTGATCGTCACACTTGGCGCCGTGTTGTCCACGATGAAGCTGGCGCTTGTGGCGGAGGGGGCTGCGTTTCCCGCCAGGTCCGTGGCTGCGCCTGCAGCGAGAGTGATACTCAAGAGTCCGTTGCCGCTGAGGCCCGAAATGGTCACGATGCGCGTGGCGCCGCTGCCGGTCACGCTTACGCTTCCGGTGGCGGGTCCGGTCGCGTTTAGAGTCACGTTGGCCGCGGTGAGCGAGCAGGCGCTGAGATTGGCGTCCGCATACGTCACCGTGTAACTGACGTCACTGGTCGCCGTAATCGTCCTGGACGGCGCGCTGATCGCCACCGTCGGAGCGATATTGTCCACCGTGAAAGTTGTGCTTGGCCCCGCCGCCGGTGCCGGGTTCCCGGCGAGGTCCGTGGCGGTTCCGGCGGCGATCGAGATTCCGAGCGGCCCGTTGCCGGTGATGCTGGAGAGCGTCACGGTGCGCGTGGACCCGGAACCCGTCACGCTCACGATCCCATTGGCCGTGCTTCCTCCCGGTTTGTTCAGAGTCACATTGGCAGGGCTGAGCGTGCTGCTGGCGAAATTCGCGTCCGCATACGTCACGGTGTAAGTGACCGGACCGGTATTGGCAAAGGTGCCGGACGGCGCGCTGATCGTCACAGTCGGCGCCGTGTTGTCCACGGTGAAAATTTGGCTTGGACCCGCTGCCGGAGCCAGGTTCCAGGCCAAGTCCCGCGCCGTTCCCGCCGCAATCGAGATGCGCAAGGTCCCGTTGCCGGTGAGGCTTGAAATGGTCACGGTTCGTGTGGTTCCGGAACCTCCGACACTCACAGAGCCATTCGCGGTCCCAGATTTGATCAAGGTCACATTCGCAGCCGTGAGCGTGCTGGTGGCGAAGTTTGAGTCCGAATAGGTCACGGTATAAGTGACCGGACCGAAATTTGCGAAGCTGCGGGACGGCGCGCTGATGGCCACGCTCGGCGGCGTCTTGTCAATCGTGTAGGTTTGGCCGGCAAAGGGGAGGTTGGAGATCTCTTTGTTAAGCCCAGTGTCGTTTACCATATTGAGCCGCAGCGGCCCGTCTCCGGAACCTGTGGTCGCGGTCACATCCCAATTCTTGCCGTTGCCACTGACCGTCGCAATTGAAGCTCCCGACAAGGTGGGCGAGAGCGAAAAATTCGACACGCCGGGCCCGGTGATTCCTTTTGAGAAGGTCACTGTCCAGGTGACAGTGCTTGCGTTAATTGGAGTTGAGTTGACCCGGTTGATGGACTCCACAACGGCGTTTGCGGCGTTCACCCGGACTTGAGGCAAGCCCAGGAGAAGGAATCCGAGAACAATGAATCTGGATGTCTTCATAGACCGACCACTGAACTGAACCGTTTGCTGACAGTCTGCCTTTTCCCAATTGCCGTCGAAAAAGCTACGGACAATGGGTTGGCTAACCATCGGGTGGATACCTCCAGTTGGCAGGATCGGGCGGGCTTGGACCCTAGGCAGATGGGGTATCTACCCCAATGCGAAAATCTGAGGCGCCTACTCTACGACGGATTTCCGATCCGGCGTTGGGATCGATGGCCCAATGACGTGCAAACGCATCTGTTCGTCATTCCGGCCGACGGCTCGGCTCCTCCGCGCGATCTGCTTGCGGGCACGCGGCTGGTTGAGGCGGCGGGATTCAGCGGCGCAACGGGCGAAGGTTTCCCGCGACGATCTTCAACCCGCCTGAGCGCCCACCGCGAACTCATGATGGGAGGACCCTTTTGGGAGAAGCCGCGAGTGTGGCTCGATCAAAGTCCGTCCACCTACGCCAAGACTTTTCGGACGCCGATGCTCCTGACGGTGAGCGAGAACGATTATCGCGTCCCGCTGAACAACGTTTTGGAAATGTGGAGCCTGCTCCAGCGCCAGCGCGTGCCGAGTCGGTTGCTCGTCTGGCCGGACGAAAACCACTGGATTTTGAAGGGCGAGAACAGCCGGGTGTTTTACCAGGAAGTCCACGCCTGGCTGGCGAAGTGGCTGGGCTCTCGCTAAATGACTTTTTGAACTTCCGTGTAAACGAACACCACGCCTCCGCTCGCGTAATTGGGAACATCCGCCACGGCGGCTTTGCCTTCCGGCGACAGCAAAATTGCCTCGATTGCCGCGCGGCTTTCGGCGCAGAGATCGGCCACGTAATAAAAAGGCGAGGGCTTGCCGTCCGGTGTGCCCAGGACTTTCCCAATGGTCCATTTCTTCAAGCCCTTCATTTTCTTCGCCAGCGGAACGTGGACTTCCTTGTAATACTTGTCGAAAGCGGCGGGGTCTTTGGGCTGGCCGTACAAGACTAATAATCGAACCATAATTCGTCTCCAGTGCTTCAAGGTTGCTTCGGGACTCGTCGCGCGTCGATGACGCAGGCCCGATGAGTGTCTGACAGGTCTCGGACAATGGCAGAACACTAGAGCCGGAGCAAGGTCGGCCCGCATCGCATATTGAAAGGAAAAGATTGTGGAAAGCTTTCATTGAACCAACCCACCCCTTCACCCCTCCCAGGAGGAGAACTTGCAATCGGTGTTTCCGCAAAGCTCCCCTCCTCGGAGGGGCCGGGGGTGGGTTTCATGGCACGTCCGCAGTTTCCTTTTGGAACTGGCAGCCCCCGGAGGGCAACGCTACTGTTCTCCAGGATGAAACACACCACCCGCATTGGCGAATACTTGATTCAGCGGCTTTATGCGAACGGCGTCCGGCACGTCTTCGGAATTCCCGGCGACTACGTGCTCAGCTTCTACGAGCAACTCCGGCAGAGCAGACTTCGGATCGTCAACACGTGCGACGAACAAGGCGCGGGGTTTGCCGCCGATGCCTATGCGCGCGTCCGCGGCCTGGGCGCGGTGTGCATCACGTATTGCGTCGGCGGCCTGAAGGTAGCCAACACCACGGCCGGAGCGTTCGCCGAAAAATCACCGGTCGTCGTGATCAGTGGCGCGCCGGGCATGAAGGAACGCGAGAAGAATCCGCTGCTCCATCACAAGGTCCGCGAGTTCGACACCCAGAAGAAAGTCTTCGAGCAGATCACGATTGCCTCGACGGTCCTGAGCGATCCGCAGACCGCCTTTCAGGAAATCGACCGCGTCTTGCACGCGGCGCTTCGGTTCAAGCGGCCCGTCTATATTGAGCTGCCGCGCGATCAGGTCTTCGTTCCGGGGATCCCCCATCATCAGCCGGCTGAACTCCATGAAGCGAGCGACCGGCGCGCGTTGCGAGCCGCGCTCGCGGAGGCGGAAGGCATGATCAACGGCGCGAAAAAGCCGGTCATCCTGGCCGATGTCGAGGTTCATCGGTTTGGGTTGCAGGATCTGCTGCTCAAACTGGCTACCCAAACCCACATCCCCGTTGCCGCCACGATTCTCGGCAAATCCGTCATCGCCGAGCATCATCCGTTTTACCTCGGCGTGTATGAAGGCGCGATGGGGCGCGAGGAAGTCCGGCAATACGTCGAGTCGAGCGATTGCGTGATTATGCTCGGCGCGTTCTTGACAGACGTGAACCTCGGGCTTTTCACAGCGCGACTCGACCCAGGGCGATCGATTTACGCCACGAGCGAGAAGCTCTCTATTCGCTACCACAACTACGAGGACGTGCGGTTCAAGGATTTTGTGCGCGGCTTGCTGCGGGCGCGGCTGCGGCGCCGGTCGCTCTCGAAAATCCCGCATCCGAAGCCGCCCGTGACCAGGGCGCCGCGAACCATGAACAAACCCATCACCGTGAAGCGCCTGTTCGAACGGCTGAATTCCTTTCTCAAAGACGACACCGTTGTGGTCGCGGACGTGGGCGACGCGTTGTTCGGCGCGGCGGACTTGTTCATTCATCAACGCACGGAATTTCTTGGCCCGGCTTACTATGCGTCGATGGGCTTCGGGGTGCCGGCGGGCATCGGGGCGCAACTGGGCAATCCGAGGCTGCGTCCCGTGGTGCTCGTCGGCGACGGCGCATTTCAAATGACCGGCATGGAGCTGGCCACGGCGATCCGGTACAAACTGAACCCGATTGTCATCGTGCTCAACAACCGGGGATACGGCACGGAGCGCCACATGCAGGACGGGCCTTACAACGACGTGCTGCCGTGGAATTACTATCGGCTGCCCGAAGTTCTGGGCGCCGGCCGAGGGTTCGCGATCAACACCGAAGCCGATCTTGAACGCGCGCTCGTGCTGGCGGAACGAGAGACGAACCATTTCTGTTTGCTGGATGTGCGCCTCGATCCCATGGACCGCTCGCCCGCCTTGCAGCGCCTGGCGTCGCGGTTGGCGGAAAGGATTTGACGACTGAAAACATGGCTCACGCCTCGGATCCTTGTGCAAAGTTTGTTCCCATTCGCGTCAATTGGCGTCCATTCGCGGTTGATCGCGTCGATACGGCTCAACAGAAGGCAACAGAGTTAACAGAGACCAGACTCCGTTTTCTTTGTTCCCTTCTGTAAAAACCGGAGCGCCATGAAGCCATGAAGCCACGTATCCTGAGCTGGATACGCAATCTCCGAAGATGATTTCAGATCTCTGGTGCAGCCCGGCATGAAACTCCGCAGCGCTCTGGCTACGCGCGCCTCGATTTCTCCACCGAGATAAACCGCAGATTTCGCGGATGGCGCGGATGAAAAGGGCGATCACAATCCGCGAGGTCGCTCTGTTAATCCAACAAGGGTTCGCCGCGTGTGTATTTGGACACGGCTTGGCGGTCGAGCTGCAAGCCGAGACCAGGTTTGTCTGGGATTGCCAACATCCCCTCGGCATCCAGCCGCCATCCGCCGCCGGCAATTTCATCGATGAACGGCGAGCCGGTCAGATATTCCACCAAATCCGTGTCCGGAAATGCCGAAGCCAGTTGCAAATCGGCGGCCAGGCCAACGGCCGTGTTCCATCCGTGCGGGATGAAATGCACCCCATTCTCCCTCGCCATCCAGGCGATGCGGCGTTCCTCGCTGATGCCGCCAACTTTGGTCACATCCGGTTGGACGATGTCGAATGCGCCCGCCTGCAACCATGGCTGAAACGCTTGCCGGCGCGTGAGCACCTCGCCGCCGGCGATGGGCAACGGCGCGCGGCGGCGCAACTCGACATAATCGGTCAGCGCGTCGGGCACCAGCGGCTCTTCGAACCAAAAGACGTCGTAGTTCGCGAGCATGTCCGCGGTGCGCAACGCCCATTTGTAGCCTTGAGGCCAGAACGCGTCGCTCGCGCCGGCATCGACCATCAGCAACGACTCAGGTCCGACCGCCTCCCGCGCCGCGCGAACGATGGCTTCATCCAGCGCGTGGCTTTTGCGCCCGAATGGTCCCCAACCGATTTTGAAGGCGCGGAATCCCTGCGCTTTGATCTTCCGCAAATGGTCCGCGAGAATTTCGGGTTGATCCATCAACACGGAAGCGTAGGGCTTGACCCGCTCGCGATAACGTCCGCCCAGCAGCCGGCCCACCGGCTGGCCGGTGGCTTGGCCAAGGATGTCCCAAAGCGCGATGTCGATGCCGCTGATCGTATGCGTGATCGAGCCGCCGCGGCCGAGCCAGAAAGTGTTTTGGTGCAGCTTTTCGCTGACGCGTTCGGGTTCGAGCGCATTCTCGCCGCGATAGAGCGGCTCGAGCACCGCGAGCGTCCCGCGGACGAGTTGATCGTTCGTAAACGCACTGCCCAGGCCGATCAAGCCTTCATCAGTGTGCACGACGACCAACGTGTGCACACAATCTTCGGGCCGGATTTCGTTGCTCCACCCTCCTTCCGGCGTAGCGCCGCGCAAGCCAGCGCATCTGATCTCGCGGATTTTCACAGGAAGAGAGTCTTATCCAGTCCAAGAAGTTTGCGCCAACCATTTTAACTTAACTTGTTAATCTCCCGCCGCCGCGCTTCCGAAATTGCCCAGGCCACATGGCGCGACTGTCCTTCATATCCTGAAGGAGACTTTCTAAAAGCGTGTTTCAAAACGGATGGGAAAACGCTCCCCGCCCCGAACGCCGCTTTGGGTCCCAAGCGCGGCTACTGCTGGACGATTTCGACGATGCTCTCGGTGTCGATCATGGCCCATTCCGACTCACCGAAGAAAAAAATCATGTGGTAATCTTCCGGGGCGCCGAAACTTCTGGGTTTCGTGAACAGGTACTGCACACCGTTGTTCAGACGCACGGTGAAAGGTCGGAACGGCGTCCGTTCGGCAAGACTTTTGATGTCTTCGACTTTCATCGTCGCAAGCTTACATCAGCGAACCGGTGCCGCTAGCTAAAAAAGCGAGCACGCCATTGTTCTGCTCCGGCGCCGCCTGCCTTAACGTAACCCTTTACCTGCCGCCCCGGGAACTGGCTCAGAATTTCACGAACCATGGCGTGATGCTGCTGTAGCGACGTCACGCCGGCCTGATCGCCCAACGCTTGTTTGATCTTCCCCGAGCCGACGATGTCCGTGAACAGCAGCGTGAGCAGACCGGTGCGATGCTTGTGTTGAAACGCTTCGACTTTGGTGCTGTGCTCCAGGGCGGGCCGGAGGTCCATAGTGGAGCATACTCGACCAAAAGCCGGTCCGAGAGAAGCACCAATCCTGATCCCGGGCGTATCTCCACGGTCATCCCAGAGCGCCCGGTCCACCTTGCGTGTTTGGACCGACGCTTAATGCCTTCTTAATCCGCCATCGGCTAGGCTTCCTGCGAATGATAGAGAAATGCTGTGCTGCGACCTCGCTGGAATAGGCTCAACCGATTGGTCCCTGACCAAAGCCAGGCACCTTCGTTCCCGGGGAGCCTCCACGATTTCCGCAACGCCGGTTCATGGAGAGCTTCGTGTTCCAAAAGAACCTGCTCACGGCCCATGAACCGATGGGAATCCCCCTCACTCGTCCTACGGACACCCTCTCCCCCACTGGGGGAGAGGGATGGGGTGAGGGGGAACGGTTCATGGGAAGCCCCGACGCCAATTTTGGCGCGCATTGGAACATTGAACCGTCTTGCAATTCCTGGTGCACCTGCATCGCGAAATTGAAACGGTTCATGGGAGAGCACAAACTGGCGTGAAACTCGCTGTTATTTTCGTGGGCTGCACGTGAACCGATTTGAAACAATCCTCTTCCTGGCAACGGCGTTCGGATGGAACGCCGCCTTGTTTGGCCAGTCACCCGCCGCAGAGGCGAATCGCGAGCCCGGATTCCGTCCGGACCGAATTCTGGTGAAGCTCAAGGACGGCGCGAACCTCCAGGAACTCGCGACCCTCCACACGCGCCACCGGACCCGAGTTCTGCGGCGTTTCAAAAACTTCGGAACCGTGGACGTGGTCGAATTGCCCCCGGTAGCCGCCGTTCCTGATTTTCTGGAGAAATTCCAAACCAGCGGACTGATTGAACGGGCGGAACCGGATTATTGGATTCGCGCCGCCGTGACCCCGAACGACCCTCGCTTCACCGACGGGACGCAATGGAACCTGCGCAACACGGGTCAAAACGGCGGCTTGCCCAACGCCGACATCAAGGCCGTGGCCGCCTGGGATGTATTGAACTCCGCCAGCAACATCGTCGTGGCCGTGATCGACGGCGGAGTTCGCTACACGCACCAGGACCTGGCAGCCAACATGTGGGTCAACCCGGGGGAGTCGGGCCTGGACGCGCTCGGCCGGAACAAACGGACGAACCGCGTGGACGATGATGCCAATGGCATTGTCGATGACGTTTTTGGGATCGACGCCGTCAACAACACGGGCGATCCCAAGGATTCGGAGGGCCACGGCACGCACGTCGCCGGCATTATCGGCGCCGTGGGCAACAACCGGATCGGAGTCGCCGGCGTGGCGTGGAAGATTCAAATCATGGCCTGCCGGTTTCTCGATAGCACGGGCTTCGGATCGACCTCGGATGCCATCCAGTGTCTGGATTACGCCCGGGCCAAGGGCGCGAAAGTCATCAATGCCAGTTGGGGCGACACGGGCAACTCGTCGTTTCTGTCCAGCGCCATTCAGCGGGCGCGCGACGCGGGCATCATCTTCGTGACTGCCTCGGGCAATGAGGGCAACAACAACGACACGCTGTCTTTTTATCCGGCCAACTTCAATTCGGACAACATCGTTTCGGTGGCCGCCACGACGCGGACCGATGCGCTGGCCAGTTTCTCGAATTTCGGAGCGACCATGGTGGATCTGGCCGCGCCCGGCTCGACGATTTATTCCACGTTCAACACGTCCGACTCTGCCTACACTTACAGCAGCGGCACCTCGATGGCGGTGCCGCACGTCACCGGCGCGATCGCGTTGCTTCGGGCGCTGCATCCCAATGAAAGCTATCGGCAAATCATCAACCGCGTGCTCGCCACCACCGATCCGCTGCCGAGCCTGGCCGGGCGGTGTGCGACCGGCGGCCGCCTCAATCTGCAACGCGCGCTCACGGCCAACCTGGTCGCCGACTTCACCGCCACGCCCACGGCCGGAAGCCCGCCGCTGACCGTGCAATTGAAGAGCACTTCCGTCGGCGAAAACCTTCGGCTGGAGTGGGATTTTGGCGACGGCAGCGCCAAGAGCAGCGCTCAAACTCCGACTCACCAGTTCAACAGCGAAGGGAATTTCACGATAACTTTGACCGTGACCGATCCGAGCGGGAACACGAGCCGGAAGAGCCGCACGATTTCCTCCGTCGCCAATTACCTGGTGCAAACCGCGGCGTACAATTGGATCGATCCCGCCGGGATGACCGAGATCAGCCTGAGCGACAACGGCGTGAGCGCGGCGCAGGCCTTGCCGTTCAGCTTTAATTTTTACGGCCAAAACTACGAGCACCTTTACATCGGCGCCAATGGCTTGATTGGCTTCGCCAATCAGCGGCTGGACACCGCCGCGAACACGGATTTGCCCAGTCCGAGCCTGCCCAACGCGGTGATTTGTCCGTGGTGGGACGATCTGAATCCGCCGGCGGGGGGCCGCGTGCGCATCGGAACGGTCGGGACGGCGCCGAGCCGGCGGACGGTGGTTTCCTGGGTGAACGTGTCCCACAAAGAGCGCTCCGACTACGCGTTTACCTTCCAGGTCGTCCTGAGTGAAGGCTCGAATGAAATCCTGTTTCAGTATCTGCAAGTCCAGGCCAGCCGCAGCCGCGGCGCAGGCAAAACGGCGACCGTGGGAATCGAAAATGAAACGGGATCGGTTGCGCGGAGGTACTCGTTCGACGGAAGCACTCTGCTCCGAAATAACCAGGCCATTCTATTCGTTCCATCCTCGACGGGCGGAATTGTCGTGACGCCGGCGGTGGCGTTGAATTCGTCCGGTCTCGTGGGTGGGCCATTCTCGCCATCGAGCCAGGCGTACGTGATCCAGAACACGGCAAAGTCCAGTCTGGATTGGGCGGCGCGAAAACGGCAGCCCTGGCTTTCGCTGTCCGCCACGAACGGCACGCTGGCCGCGGGACAGAGCGTGATCGTGATCGCGACGGTCAACTCCGAAGCTCAGAATCTGAGCGCGGGCAGTTATCTGGATGCGATTGATTTCATCAACCTGAAAAGCGGCAGCGGAAACACCAGCCGTTCCGTCACTCTGGCGGTCAACGGCACGAACGGCGTTCTGGAGGTGACGCCTCCGTCCACGTTCGCATCGAGCGGCTTTGTCGGCGGCCCGTTCAATCCATCCACCCAAATCTACACGCTCGTCAATACGGGTGACGCCGCCGTGGAGTGGACCGCGAGCGCGGCCGAGGCATGGATTTCTCTCGCGCCTGTCCGAGGCACCTTGGCGGCCGGGGACGGGATGACCGTGACGGCTGCGATCGACGCGGATGCGAATGAATTGGCCGATGGCACTTACACGAACCGCATTGCCTTCGCGAATCTGACCAATGGCAAGGGCAGCGCTGAACGGCTCGCCGTCCTGACGGCCATTTCTCCAACCGCTTCGCTTCTGATTTCACCTCCGGACACGCTGCGCTTCACCGGCGGGCTGGGCGGCCCCTTTCTGCCAGCCAAGGCCAACCTCGCGCTCAAGAATTCCAGCGACGCGCGCTTGGAATGGACCGCGACAGGCGTTCCGTCCTGGTTGACGCTTTCCGTCGATGGCGGGCGGCTGGAGGCGGGGCAGGAAGTCGTCATCAACATTTCCGCCAACACGAATGCCGCCGCACTCCCGGCCGGCACCCATTCCTCGCGTTTGACGTTCACTTCGACGGGTGGAGGAGCAAGAGCGACGGCTGAAGCCGCGCTCACCATCCAATCCTCGACCTTGATGACAACCGTGGCTTTTGACCGGGACCGCGCGACGTTGCGGTTGCGTGTCGCTGGAGAACCCGGCCTGACTTATCTGCTGGAGGCTTCCGCGAATCTGGTCCAATGGTCGCCCATCGCGACGAACGTGATCACAGAGGGCGGGTTTTTTGAAGTGACGGAGCTGGACGTGAAGGCCGCTCCTCAGCGGTTTTATCGCGTCACTCTCGCGCCGTGATCCGCGTCCATGCGCGTTGATTCGCGGTTGACCAAGCCACTCACACGGGAGGCCAGTGCAAGGTTCTGAACTTCCCCCATGACAAAGCCGAGACGCCCATGATTAGATTGGGCCGTGCAAAATCCGATCCTGGTGGCGCTCGATGTTCCCACTGGAGCAGAAGCTCTTCGTCTGGCTCAACAACTGGCCGGAGTGGTTGGCGGTTTCAAAGTCGGCAGTGAACTCTTCACGCATGCTGGTCCGAGCATCGTGCGGCAGCTTCGGGAGTTGAGCTGCGCCGTTTTCCTCGATCTGAAATTTCACGACATTCCCAACACCGTCGCTAAGGCCGTGGCGGCGGCGGTTCAATTGGATGTGCAAATGCTCACCGTGCACACGGGCGGGGGGCGCGCCATGATGGCCGCGGCAGAACAATCCGCCCAGGAAGCCTCCCGGAAAATCGGGCGCCCGGCTCCGCTCGTTCTGGGAGTGACCGTCCTCACCAGCCTCAATTCCAACGAACTTAGCGAGGTCGGCGTCGAGCCGAACGTGGGCCGGCAAGTGGAACGGTTGGCCGAGCTCGCGGTGAAATCAGGCTTGCGTGGGCTGGTCTGCTCTCCGCTGGAGATCGCGCGGATTCGTGAGATCGTTCCGTCCACCCTGCAATTGGTCACGCCGGGCATCCGAGGTCCGGGTGACAAACTGGATGACCAGAAAAGAACGCTCAGTCCGAGCGAAGCGATCAAGGCGGGCTCGGATTGGCTGGTTATTGGCCGGCCCATTTACGCCGCACCCGATCCCAAAACCGCTGCGCAGCGGATTGCCGAGTCCCTGACAACCGCGTGAAGTGGAGAATCAAGTCAATGATTACGTCTGGCGCAAGCCGCCACCTGGAACTTTGAACATCCAACATGAAACGTCGAATGTCTCTCAAGGTTCCAAAGTTCATGTTGGATGTTGGATGTTCGATGTTGGATGTTCCCGCTTTTCAAGGAGCCACCCGCTTCAGCAACTCGGCACAGGAGACTCGATACCGGAAAGCCTCCACGCCATCCACGGCCACGACGGGAATGGCGTGTTTGTACTGTTCGTAGATTTCCGAGTCGCTGAGAATGTTGATTTCAACCAGGTCGAACGCGCATTCGCGTCGGGCGCGTTCGATTTCTTCCAGCGCCTTGTCGCAGAGCGGACAATTCGGCTTGGTGTAAAACGTCACCGTGGCCATGCCGTTTGCTTTACCAAACCTGGATCGAGTCCGCGCAGAAGATTTTCTGCAGCAAGGCCGCGTAGTCCGACTCCTCCGCGGTCAGGTCCACGGCTTCGACTTTGTGATCCGGCAGGCGGCGCTGGCCGTCGATCACAATCTCAGCCAGGTTGTCGCCCGGTTTCGTCAGAATGTGAAGCACCTGGCGCATCGTTCAGAAGCGTGTCACGTAATCGCATTTCGCGGCCACACCCGCGAGCTCGGTGTCGGTCAACTCCTGAAATGGACACGCCGGCTGGCCAAGCGCGCTCAAAAACGGGCTGTCCTTTTGCACATACACCGCCCCGCCCAATTCGCGCACGATGGGCAGGTACTGGATGAAATGATCCGCATCGACCAATTCCTCCGGCGACTCGCTCAGCAGCAGCGCTGCGGCTCCGTGCAGCGAAAGGAGGATCTCCACCTGCTTCCACGTGCCGACGCCGGCCGCGATGCGTATCGCCTCGGCCGGCCGAGCACTCGATCGGGGATCGCTGGTGACGACAAAGAGGAGGCTGCGGCTCATCAATTGAAACTGACGAAACGATCCGTGGCCGCGACCAATTCGTTGACCACAGAAAGTCCCGCGAAAGTTGCGAGGTCGTTGAGAGGCTGCTCGCGGCGTTGTGCGCCAAACGCGCAGGCGTAAAGGTGAAGCCCGCGCGCTTTCAGCGCTTGCAAGCGCGGATCGCACACGCCGGCGACGGCCTCGTCGATGCAGTAGAGATAGACGATGACGCCGGCGGCCAAGGCGGCCTCAGCCAGCTTGAGGCCGCGTTCGAAGTTAGGCTGGTTGGGTTGAGTCGAAATCAACAGCCCGAGTTTTTTCCCACGCAAGGTCATGGGAAGTCGTCGGTCCCGCGCTGGGAATCGGCACTAATCCGTGATCGAACCCAAGACGCTGAAAAGTTTCTCCCTCGCCCTGGGGGCCCTGGGGGAGAGGGCCGGGGTGAGAATTCTCCCAAGCAAAGCTTCGCACATTGAACCCCTGAACCCACCCCCCGGCCCCTCCCTGGAGGGGAGCTTCCCTTTGCGCGTCGGTTTCCGGTTCCCCTCCTGGGAGGGGTGAAGGGGTGGGTTCGTGGGGAGGGCGAATGTTTCCTCATACTGAATTCTCGCGGCCGAGGAAGCCTCTAACCTCGCAAGACCGAATTCACGACCGAGACGAGCGTCTTTGGCAGAAACGGCTTGCTGAGGAAGCCGTCGGGTTTGGCGGAATAATACTGCATGATCTCCTCGCCGACGTTGCCGCTGTAGAGGATGGTCTTCAGGTCGGGCTGGACGCGTTTGCAGCGTTCAATCAGTTCCATTCCATTGATCGGGCTCATGAGGAAATCCGTGAGCAGCAGGTCGGGCTTGGGCTCGTCGCTGGCGATGGATTGAAAGGCCGCTTCGGGATCGGTGAAGAATTTGGGTTTGAATCCCTTCAATTTCAGGATGACTTCCACGACCTCCCCGATCATGGATTCGTCATCGACGACGTAGATGAGAATTTCGCGGCCGGGCGGTTCTTCGACCGGCCCCGGCTCATTCGACGCTGCGTTCTCACCGCTGAAAGGCATACGGTAATCGGAGACAGAACGGAATCTATACGCGCGACAAAACTTGGCAACGATTTATTCAGAAACTAAAACCATCCGCATGCAACGCCGGTGGCTCTGGTTGTTTTTGGCGATCGCGCTGGTGGATCTGGTTGCCATCTATTGGTGGTACCGCTCGCAAGGCGAACGCCGTTACGATGGCCCCATTCAAAGCGCGGCGCGGCAGTATGGAGTCGATCCCGCCTTGATCAAAGCGGTCGTCTGGCGGGAGAGCCGCTTCCGCTCCGGGGCGCGCGGGACCGCCGGCGAAATCGGACTCATGCAAATCCGTTCGTTGGCCGCGGAAGAATGGGCTGAGGCCGAGCGGCTGTTCTTTTTTTCGCACGAACAACTGCTGGATCCCAACACCAACATCCGCGCCGGCGCCTGGTACCTGGGCAAACTTCTAAAGCGCTACCGGCTCTCCGACGATCCCGTGCCGTATGCGCTAGCCGATTACAACGCAGGCCGGACACATGTCCTGCGCTGGATGCGCGGCACGGCCAAAACCAACAGCGCCGCTTTTCTGTCGGAAATGGATTTTCCCGGAACGCGCGGTTACATCCAGGCCGTCCGGGAACGGTGGGCGCGATATCGGCCGGCGTTTGCGTCGCACCGAGCCGAAGGGCTCAGTCCGAAGTAAGTTCGCGCATTTGCGCCTCCAGCTTTTGGCGCAGTTCATCGCGCACCGCGTCCAGCGCTTCTCTGGGTACCTGAACAGGGCGGCCTATCATCACGTCGCACCGCGCGAAGGGAAGTGGAATTTGAAATCGGTCCCAGCTCTGAAGACAAATCTTCCGGCTGAGCTTGTAGGTGACCGGAACGATGGGCAGGCCGGTCAACTGAGCCAGGGAGGTTATCCCGTCCTGCACCACGTAGCGCGGGCCGCGCGGGCCGTCCGGAGTGATCGCCAGGTCGTAGCCACGCTCGGCCCATGTGGTCAGCTCCAGGAGCGCCTGGGGTCCTCGTCGGCTGCTGGAACCCCGAACGGGTTGAACACCGAAGAGTTCGAGAATCCGCGCGAGCAAGCCTCCGTCTCTGCTCGCACTCACCATCGCCGCCAAGCCATGGGCCGCGCCGCTTCGGCAAATGTATTTGCGGTAGAGAATCAACGCCAGCGCCAGACGGTTGTGCCAGGCGCAAAAGATCGCTGGAGATTTCCGGTCGCTTTCGATCAAACCGGAATGATCCGTGACGCGGAAGCGCACCGTGACGGCGATGACCCGAATGAGCGCATAGATCACCCGCGCCGCGAGTCGCCCATGCCAGGCGACTCCGTGCGGCACCACGACGCGGGAGGATTTGGTCAAGCGATCCATGCAGGGAAACCCTGATCTTCTTCCTCGCCCCGCGACCTGTCTGCGTGCCCCGCACAGGCAGAGGAACGAGTGGGGGGAGGGAGAATTTCAAGATTAAGGTTCAGTTTCACTTTGGCCATCACCCGGTTTTCTTCAGGCTCGCGCGAACCAGTTCCTCAACCCCGGCCTCCGGTCCCAGCGACGCCAGCGTCGCACGCACGGCATCGTGCGCTTCAATTTGCTTGTAGCCCAGCGCGATCAGCGCAAGCACGGCGTCGTTGACTTTCTGGTCTTGGGGCGAAAGCGCTCGTTTGGCGCTGGTCGCTTCCCAGGCGCCGACGGCGCCGACCTTGTCCCTCAATTCCACGACAATTCGTTCGGCGGTCTTTTTGCCCACACCAGAAATCTGAGAGAGCGCTTTAACATCGCCCTTGGCCACGGCGCCGCGGAAGGCGGTGACGTTCATGCCACTGAGCACGTTGAGGGCAATTCTCGGCCCGATGCCGCTCACCGTGTTGATCAGCAAGCGAAACATCTCGCGTTCTTCTTCGGTCATGAAGCCATACAGAACATGAG
>JACPRI010000239.1 GCA_016190065.1 Verrucomicrobiota bacterium | reverse complement strand
GATCACTGATTACTGATTACCGCCCCCGATGCCCTCCCTCCCTCCCCTGCCCCGCGACACCTCCCTCCGGCTTTACCGCCAGATGCAGACGATCCGGCACTGCGAAGAGCGGCTGGCGAAGTCGCATCAGCGCGGGTTGATTCACGGCGCTTGCCATACGTACGTCGGCCAGGAAGCGATCGCCGTCGGAGTGTCGGCCCACTTGCGGGAGGATGACGTGATCTTCAGCACGCACCGCGGGCATGGCCACGCGCTGGCCAAGGGACTCCACCCGCGCCAACTCATCGCGGAACTTTACGGTCGGGAGACGGGCTGTTCGCGAGGCCGCGGCGGCAGCATGCACTTGTTCGCGCCGGAGATCGGGTTGATGGGCACCAGCGGCATCGTGGGGCCGTGCATTTTGCAAGCGACCGGCGCGGGCTACAGTTTCAAATTGCTCAGGACGGACCGCGTGGCGGTTGCGTTCTTCGGAGACGGGGCGGTGAACAACGGCGCGTTTCACGAAGGACTCAACATGGCGAGCATCTGGAAATTGCCCGTGCTGTTCATTTGCGAGAACAATCAGTTCGCCACCGAGGTTCCGTTTCAATACGCCGCGGGCAATCCGACGGTCGCGCAACGCGGCGCCGCTTATGGCTTGCCGGGGGTGGAAGCGGACGGCAACGATGTGCTCGCCGTGTACTCGGCGGCGCATGACGCCGTTCAACGCGCGCGGAGTGGCGGCGGCCCGGCGCTGCTGGAATGCAAGACCTATCGCACCCGGCCGCACGCCGAAGGCATGGGGGACTTCACGTACCGTCCTCGGGAAGAAGTCGAGCAATGGAAGACGCGCTGCCCCATTCTCCAATTCAGGCGGCGGTTGTTAGGTGAAAAAATTGTGGAAGCCGCCGATCTCGACATCATCGACCGACAAGTCGCTGAACTTGTGGAAGAGGCGCACGAGTTTGCCGAAAAAAGTCCCTGGCCGGACCCGCAGACCGCGACGCGCCATGTCTTTTCTGAGAGCCACGGAAAACACGAAAGACACTGAAAGGAGAAACTAGCGTATGCCCCTGACAGGTCCATAACTACCTCAAAGCCACGGGGCACAAGCTCGGCCTCCTCATCAACTTCGGCCACTACCCTGGCGTGGAACACGAAAGAATAGCGAGATGAGGAGTAACCACGGAAGACGCGGAATACACGAAATGGGAAATTCACTTTGTTGCCGAACGACACCGGCACAGAGACAAGGCAGCCTTCATCCGGCCTTTGTTCCGTGTCTTCTGTGTCTTCTGTGGTCAACCAACTATGCGTGAAATAACCTTCATGAAAGCCACCCTCGAAGCGCTCTCCGAGGAGATGGCGAAGAACCCGCGCATCTTCGTGCTCGGCGAGGGCATCGGCAAGCGCGGCGGAAATTTCAACACGACCAAGGGCCTGTTCGACCTTTATGGACCCGAACGCCTCTGCGACACACCCATCAGTGAACGCGGCTTCGTCGGTTTGGCCTGCGGAGCCGCGATGACCGGCACACGGCCCGTCGTCGATTTCATGTTCTCCGATTTCCTCCTTGATGCCGTCGGCGAAATCATCAACCAGATCGCGAAGATGCAATACATGAGCAGCGGCCGGCTCAAGATGCCGGTGCTGTTGCGCGGCTGCATTGGCATTGGCCATTCCTCGGCGACGCATCATTCCGGGAATTATTACCCGATGTATGCGCATTTCCCCGGTCTCCGAGTGGTCGTGCCCGCCGCGCCGGGCGACGCCAAAGGCCTGCTCAAGACCGCGCTCAACTGCGACGATCCGGTGCTGTTTCTCGAACACAAAGAACTCCTCAGCACCAAAGGCCCGGTGCCGGAAGGAGAATACTGCCTCGAGTTCGGCAAAGCATCGGTCGCTCGTGAAGGCCAGCACGTGACTGTGGTCGCGCTGGCTCTGATGTTGCACAAAACCCTCCAAGCGGCGGCTGCACTGGCGGAGGAAGGTATTTCAGTCGAGGTCATCGATCCGCGCACGGTCGCGCCGCTTGACATGGACACCATCGCGCGGTCGGTCTCCAAGACAGGCCGGTTGCTTATCGTGGACGAAGCCTTCGCGCCCTGCGGCATCGGAGCCGAGATTGCAGCCCAAATCGCCGACCGCAGCTTTGACGACCTCGACGCGCCGATCCGCCGCTTGAACGGCGTGCAGACCCCGACGCCTTACAGCCCGTCGCTGGAAGCCGCGGTGGTGCCGAACGTTGAAACAATAGGACGGGCGATAAGAGATTTGTGCGAAGAATGAATCAGGGGGCCAGCGACAGGAGACAGGCATCAGGAGTCAGAAAACAGGAGATAAAATTATGGCCGTCCGATCCGTGAAAGAATTGACCGTTGACACGCGTTCAGGAACATCTGGAGTTGATGGGACTGAGCATCGAAGTCGGTAAAATGCTCGGCGCCATGATTCAAAAACCCGAACCATTCCTCCTGACTCCTGACCCCCGATTCCTGCCCCTGGATTCGCCTCCTGCTCCCTGACCATGCCCATCCCAATCACAGTCCCGCGGCTCGGCTGGACGATGGAGGAAGGCACCTTCGTCGGCTGGCTCAAGAAGGACGGCGATACCGTGCGCGCCGGCGAACCGCTCTTCACGCTCGACGGCGACAAAGCGCTTCAGGAGATTGAAGCCACAGACAACGGTCTGTTGCACATCCCGCCCGACGCGCCGAAACCCGGAAGCACCGTACGCGTTGGCGATCTCCTCGGATACCTTTTGGCCAAAGATGAGCGACACGAACCCACACCAACCTGCGCAACCTCACCGCAGACGTCAGTTTCCCGAGCCACATCGGAGAAAACGGCGATCTTTCCTTCTCCGCTGAAGGAATCAGAACGCGAACCGATGGCCCGTTCTTCAAAACGAGTCACGATTAGCCCGCGCGCCCGGCGAATCGCGACTGAACTTGGAGTCGATTGGGAAGCACTCCGCGGCACAGGAAAGAAAGGCCGGATTCGAGCACGCGATGTTCTCGCGGCCGCGCACTCCAGCCCGCGCGTGGCTCCGTCTCTCAAGATTACGTTTTCACTCAAGGACAAGGTCACCATCGTCACAGGCGCTGCTTCGGGGATTGGCGCGGCCATCGCCGAAGCGTTCGCCCAGGCCGGCGCGATTGTCTATATCGCGGATCTCAACGAATCCGGCGCGACCGAGCACGCGCAACGAATCGTCACGTCCGGTGGCCGCGCTCACGCCATCGCCACCAACGTCGCGGACCCATCGAGCTGTGAAGCGCTCCTCCAACGCGTCCTGATGGAACACGCTCGTTGCGACGTGCTGGTGAACAACGCCGGCATCGGTCATGTCGGCACCATTCTCACCACCGCTCCGGAGGACCTCCAACGCCTCTGGGCGGTCAATGTCCAGGGCCTGTATTTCCTTAGCCGCGCGGCGTTGCCGTCGATGATTGCGCGGCGGCGCGGGTCCATCATTAACATGGCTTCCGCCCTTGGCCTCACCGCGATGGAAGATCGATTCGCGTACACGGTGACCAAACACGCCGTGGTTGGCCTGACGCGCTCGATGGCGCTCGACTTCGGCGCGACCGGCGTGCGCATCAATTGCATTTGCCCGGGACGCGTCGAGACGCCGTTCGTGCAGGCCCGGCTGCGTGAATATCCAGACCCGGAAAAATTCCGCGCGCAGATGGTCGCGACGCACGCGCAGAAGCGGATGGCCCAGCCCTGGGAAATCGCAGCCGCGGCGGTCTATCTGGCCAGCGACGAAAGCGCGTTCGTCACCGGCAGCACCTTCGTCATCGACGGGGGGTACCTCTGTGGGAAATGAAACGAATTAGGCTAACCAGGCACGCAAAAGAACAGGCTGCGGAGCGTGGAGCAATCGAGGCCGAGGTCAAGGAAGCCGTGCTGAAAGGTGCGCGCCGACCTGCCAAGCATGGACGTGAGATGTGTCGGTTCAATTTTGCTTTCGGTGGCGTTTGGCAAGGGAAACGTTACTCCGTCAAACAAGTTGCCCCCGTCATTACGGAGAAAGCCAACGAAATAGTTGTCATCACCGTCTATACGTTTTACTTTTGACCGCCCATGAAAATCAGCTACGACTCCGAGATTGACGCTCTTTACATTCGTTTCGTCGAGGGCAAGCACGAGTGTCGCACGGTGCGACTCAACGAAGAAGTCACGTTGAACATCGGCGTCGGCGAAAAACTTGTTGGCATTGAAATCCTGGACGCGAAAGAGGTTATTGGTTCGGGCGGAATTCCTTCTGTGACGCTCGAAGGACTTGAGTCCGCCAATGCCCCGCTGATTCTCCAGGATAAGCCCGCCAAAAAATACGGGAAATGATCGAGCCGCGCTGGCCTGGGTGTAATTGCTGACCTGGGTTCATCACACAGGGATGACGGTATCCGTCCATCACGGGAACGAGAGACTTCGGCACGAGCTGGTCGCCCGACGGCCACTGGATTTTGTATCAGGATTGCCGTTTCAAAGACGACCCGGCGCACGATTGGTCGGACATTTGCGTTGGGCGGGCCGACGGAACCGAGCATCGCGTGCTCACGCAGGGCCAGTCGCAATGGTTCGGCGCGGCTTATGGCAACCCGAACAATCGTGGCAGCGGGTCGAACTGCCCGCGTGGACTCGCGAGGGTCAGATTCTTTTCTCGCGCAAATTGCCCGGCTCAAAACTTGACGCGAGGCCTCGAGAGCAGCGGCGCGGACCATCCGTGCTGGCTGCCACTGGCGAATTGAACTTCTATCCAGATTACTGCGATCTCGATCTCTCAATCGCGGCCAGAGCGGCTTTGGCATTCGCATCCCCCCTTGCGGCGCGGGCGACGAGGTCGGCTGTGATCGACTCCAAAGTTCTTTGCACCGCCATCAGTTGGTCCGGCGTCATTCCCGGCATGCGGCGCGCTGTTTGGAGCGCGATGGCGCTCACCGCATAATCATTCGTGCGGACGGCGGAGACCGCGAGGCCCACGAAGGCATTGGAATGCTCGGCCCGAAACACTTTTTCCAACTCGCCGGCCTGAGCCTGAACATCGGCCTTCTGACTGCAACCGCTGAGTATGGAAAGGACCGCTCCAGAAATAACGACCAGCACTCGCGTCCAGGTCAGCGCCCGTTTCTCGATTTGGGATAGCACCAGAGACTGTTCCGGTTTGGATCGGCAATGATTGCAAAATACTTCTTCCATTTCAGATACTCCACGTGACCGGCAAACAGCCCGACGATCGCACCGCTCGTATGGCGCTTCGAGAAGCCCTCGCTGGGATCGCTGGCGCCGTCGTTAAAGTAGCCCGGATCGTTTTCATCGGTTTCCCAGAAGACCATGTCGGTCGGCAAGAAGGCAGAGTTCCTGAATGTCTTGCCCAGCGAGCCTGCTGACCAGTCGAAGCTCCCGCTGCCGTCGATGACCACCCCGTTCATCAGGTAGCTGGTGAATCGGATCGTGCTTTGGCGCCAGGCGGACGTATTGGTGCGATGGAGCGGGCACAGGTACATCTTCCAGCTCTGCATCGCGGGATAGAATAAGCCCCGCTCGGGACCGTAGTAAGTTCCCGCTCTCGGGAGAGCTTCACCCGGTTTGTAAAGCCATCCCGCCGGGAAGGCCGCGTTGCCCGCACCGCTCGCGCCGCCGCAATTCGGAGGCGGGATTCGGTCTTCGTTCTCCCCAATGTACATGGTGTAGGCCAGGATTAACTGCTTCTGATTGTTGAAGCATTGGGTCCGGAACGCTTTCTCCTTCGCTTTGGACAAAGCGGGCAGCAGCAAACCCGCCAGAACCGCAATGATGGCGATCACGACCAGCAACTCAATCAGCGTAAACGCGCGCTGGCGGCAAGCCAGCCGGCGGTGCGTCAATCGTTGGCCCGGTTTGTCCATTGTCCCAGAGTGGACTTCTTGATCGCTTGTGCGTGGCCGTCACAGAAGCTGGCGTTGAATCCCTTGTTGTGACGCTTGGCGATGTGGCCTTGATCCGCGTACTTCTTGTCCGGACTGTTGCCGGTGAAGGCGGGACCGTAGCCGGCGTTATACCAGGCGTCCACTTGCTCCAGGCGCCAGATCTCGAAAACGTTGGTGCTGCCGTCACCGATGGCAATCGTGCCGGCGGTGTCCTGAATCTCGGCCATCTTGCGGCTGGGATTGTCCCAGTTGTTGATGAACGGCCCGTTGGCTCTCACCCAATCTTTCTTCCCGCTCTCCTCGTAAGCGCCGCCTTGCGCGTTGCAAATGTAGTCTTTGATCAGCGGCTTTGGCGTGCCGGGCGGACGCCGGTCCGTCCAGGCGGCGTGCGGCAAAGCGCTGGGACAGCTATAGACCGATTCGGTCTGCATGTAGGGCCGACAAAGGTCCTGCCACCAGTATAGCTCCTTCTGGCCGGGCCAGGTGTAGGCGTACCCGTACGGCAAGAAGTCTTGATGATCCTGGGCATACATCACGGTTCCCAACCCGATCTGGCGCATGTTCGAAAGACAAGCCGTCTGCTTCCCTTTCGCCTTCGCCTTGGACAATGCGGGCAAAAGCATCCCGGCCAAGATGGCGATGATCGCAATCACGACCAATAGCTCGATCAGGGTGAAGGCGTTGGAGGGTCCGAAGTAAACGTGGGAAGTCGCACGAGGGAGTCTGCTCTGGTTTGGGCTCATGCCGGGAAATTCCGCCTGAGCGCTTCCGGCGTCAATAGAAAATATGCAGGGCGTCCCCTGATGCCCCTTCAGACTCCATACATTCCCGGTGTCATCAATCGCCAACCGCTGTCCGCATCGCCGACGGCTAAACTTGAATTCGATTCCACTCAGAGTGGAAGCTTGATCAATTCTTATGACCGCAGATATCGCGGATGGTGGATGAGCGTCTGGTTCCAGGTCAAACTTGGCCCAAGGCGCATTCAATCTGATCACCCAACACAGCTCCGCGTAATTTCCTGCAGGCTTCGCGTGCCCGCGTGCTTCAT
>JACPRI010000228.1 GCA_016190065.1 Verrucomicrobiota bacterium | reverse complement strand
TTCCAGAGGTGAACGAACGCATCCGCTCCGGTGGTCGCGAGGATCGAAGTGTGAGGCAGAAACATCACTGCGTGCGCCGCGCTCGTTGGCCGGTGCTTCAGGACCGGTGCATGGGCCCGCCAGGAAAGACTCTCCTTGCGCAGTCTCCAATCCCACAGCTTCACCACGCCGTCCCCGCTGATGGAGGTCAGCACTTTGTCGTCCGGTGAAAAGGCCACGCCTTCGACCCAGGCACCGTGTCCTCTGAGCGTAGCCAGTTCGTCACTGCGGCATTGATCCATCAGGTAGCGCCATTCCCAGCCGCGCAAGTCGCGTTGGTAGGGCGAACTGGCAATCTGGTTCAGCAACTTCCGCGCACCGAGCAGATCATGCTCCTCAAGAGCCACGCTCGCGCCCTTGATGTCGGCGGCGTAGAGATTCAAGGCTGTTTTCTGCCGGGCGCGATCGATGTTGAGCGCGACGAGCGGCGAGCCAATCGACACGACAAGCAAGAGGGCTGTGGCGAGACCGATAGCGCTCGCCAGCGCGGGCTTGCGCCGGCACCAACGCCACACTCGTTCGGCCTGGGTCACACGCCGCGCCTGGATTGGCTTGTCGTCGATAAAACGGCCCAGCTCGTCCGCGAGCTCTTGCGCGGTCGCGTAGCGTTTGGCCGGCTCCTTCTCCAGGCACTTCAGGCAAATTGTTTCCAGGTCGCTGGGCAAGGTGCGGTCGAACAACCGGGGCAATACGGGATCGCTCTCCAGCACCAGCCGCAAAGTCTCCACCGCTGTCGGCGCCTGAAACGGCGGGCGGCCCGTCAGCAACTCATACAACAGCGCCCCCAGCGAGTACACATCGCTCCACGCTCCCACGCTCTCACGTTTTCCCCCCGCCTGTTCTGGCGGCATATAACAGGGCGAACCCATCGGCGCGCCCGATTGCGTGAGTTGCGAGTCGTCAGCCACAATGCGCGCCAAGCCGAAGTCCAACACCCGCGGTTGTTGCTCGGGCGTGAGAATCACATTGGCCGGCTTGACGTCGCGATGCAGCACGCCTTGCTGGTGCGCGTAGTGGATCGCCAACGCCACTCGAGCCGTAATCTCCGCAGCTTGCTTCGGTGAGAACGGCCGCGTGCGCGCCAACTCCGCCAGGTTCGCTCCCGGCACGTAGTCCATCGAGAAGTAATGCTGGCCGTCCTGCTCTCCGATGTCGTGGATGGTGACGATGTTCGGATGCTGGAGCCTGGCCGCGGATCGCGCTTCGCGTTGAAAGCGTTCCACATCTGTTGGCGTCGCCAGCACGCCCGATCGGATTAACTTCACCGCGACGATCGAATCCAGTCCGGTGTGCCGGGCTTTATAGACGATGCCCATGCCGCCGCGGGCGATTTCTTCGAGCAGTTCGTACTTGCCCAGCCGCCGCGGCGCGCTGGGGGGAAGCGCGGAATCTTCCGGGATGACGATATGAAGCGTGGCTTTGGAGTCAGATTCGCTCTTGGGCAAGGACGGAATTTCAGCGGCGGAGAGCCCGCCTGCCACCAGACAGCTTGGGCACATGCCGGCGGGGGCGTCCGCAGGCACTGGTTGACCGCATTTAGGACACGATGTTGTGGGCGAAGTCATCGTAACAAGTCGATCTGTGTTCATCTGCATCCATCTGTGGTTTTCTTTTTCTCGACCGGGGGAATCGACAGTTCGGGTGCCATGGTGGCGTCAGGAGCGGCTGATTCGCGGTCCCCGGACAGCGACTGTGTCGAAGACGCTGGGATGGTGATCAAGTGCTGGCATTTGGGGCAGAGAATCTGGCGTCCAGCGTGGCGTTCGTTGACGCGCAGGCGCTGCGCGCAATGCGGGCAGGCGAACTTGAAATCATTCATGGCAACGGAACTTTCATCGGGTTTCTATTGTGTTTGGCGCGAAAGGTTGCAGACAACTTCCCCGGCCACGCTCAGCCGTATCTATCCAACTCAACCGCGAATGAACGCCAATAAGAACAGGCTCTGCAGAAGGATCCGAGGCGCGAGGCATGTTCATCAAATAGTGAGGCGTGGAGGCCTCACCTGAACGCGCTCTCACAAGCTTCCATTCGCGTCTATTCGCGTTCATTCGCGGTTTTGGACTGAATGTTACGGTTAAGTAGGCACCGCGATTCGTCACAATTTAGGGACGGAGTGGAATCCGTCCTTACCGACTACGGATGGCGCAGATGTAGGACTTCCAGGTTACGCGGCGAGGACTCGGAACAGATGACGCAGTTCGTCTTGAACTTCCTCGGGACTGGAAACCGTCCGCGCCACCTCCTCGTGCAAGAGTTCACGATAGCGGCGGCGGAGTCGGTGGACCCACGATTTCACGGTGGATTCGGTAACGCCGAAGCGATGAGCCAGTGTGGCGTAGCCTTCGTCGCTTGGTTCGCCGAGCAAGACGCCTCGCAAGGACTCGAAGCGTTCGGCGGCCATGAGTTCCTCTTGCTCCGACTGAAGCCGTGCCAGCACGCGGTCCAGCAGCGTCAGCGCCCAGCGTCGCTCAAAGAGTTTATCGGCGCTGGCGAGGTCGGTTGGTTCCACCTTGTAGCGACCTTCAGCTTCGAGGCCATCGAGGGGGACAATCTCACGCCCCGCGCCGCGTTTAAGGCGGTTGGCCTTTTGCCATTCGTTGGCCAGGAGGTTTTGCATTCCGCAAAGCAAGAACGTGCGAAAGCGGCCTTTCGTCCGGTCCGCCCGCGCGATCCAGTCGCTCGTGAGCAGACGATAAAAGAACTCTTGCGTGAAATCTCGCGCCGCCTCGGGATCGTAACCTCGACGTCGGACAAAGGCATACAGCGGATACCAGTAAGCGCGGCAAAGCGTTTCCAGGGCTCCGCGCGCTTCAGGCAAGTCTTCGCGCCCAGCCTCAAGCACAACACTCCAATGAGTCGTCGCAAAGATGCCCTCGCAGGCGTGGGGAGGGGAGGACTCGGACTGTTCGGGCTGGCGCTGCACTGGATCAGTGTAAGACACGTCGGCGCGGAGATGCACGCTCAATCCACGACCGAGGACCGAGCCTTTGCTCTCCGAGTTGTTGTAACGCCGGCTTTCGAGCCCGACAAAGTTGTGGGGTCTCCCAACCTCGCGGTCCACGAGTGAATGCCTCGGTACTTGCCGACAGGGAGGTCGGCGATACGCCAGGTTTGCTCTGGCGATTCTCTTCCTGTAGAAATGCGGTCAGGAAAGTTCAATTGCATGACCCTTGATTTATGCTGACACGATGGGAAGGGATTTTTTGCGCGTTGTGGACGCCGACCGATGAAAACGGGGCGCTCCTCGAAAAGACGCTGAAGACGAATCTGGAATTCGTCGTGAGCAACGGCGTTCAGGGCTTGCTCGCGTTGGGCAGCACGGGAGAGTTTCCACACCTCGACGTTTCGGCCCGGAGAAAGTTTCTCGAGAAGGTTTTGGCTCGGTGCGGCGGGTTGCCGGTGATCGCGAACATCAGCGATATTCGGCCCGGCGTGGTTGCGGAGTTGGGCCGGTTCGCCCGCGCTCACGGGACGGCGGCGGTCGCGGTCCTGCCGCCTTATTTCTTCCCACTCGCTCAGCCCGATCTTGCGGAGTTCTTCATTCGAGCGGGCGAGGCGGCCCAGCTTCCGCTGTTTCTCTACAATTTTCCGGAGCGAGTCGGAAATCGAATTTCCCTGGAAACGATTGGCGCCGTCGCCGACCGAGTTCAACTCGCCGGGGTCAAGCAGAGCGGCGCTGAATTTGATTATCACCAGCCGCTGGTGGAAATGGGGCGCCGGAAGAATTTCGTGGTGTTGACAGGCTCCGATACGCGCCTTCCGGAAGCGATGGGGCTGGGGGTCAGCGGCTGCGTCAGCGGGCTCGCCAATGCCGTGCCGGACGTGATGCGGGAAGTGTTCTTGGCAGCCCGAGAAGGCCCGAGTTCGACGGAGGGACGCGCAGCCCGGCGGATGCGTCAGCTTGGCGAGTTGGTGGATCGGCTGGAATTCCCGTTGAACGTGGCCGCAGTCATGGAGGCGCGAAATCTTTCTCCCGGGCCGCCTAAATCGGTTCTTTCCGAAGCAACCAAGGAGCGCTACCGATTGCTGCTCGGCGAAGTGCGCCGGCTTTTCCAGGACTGGAAACTGGTCTGATCCGCGGTGGCGTTCAACGGGGTGGTTTCTGGGGCCCGGCCTTGGCTTCAAGAGCCTGGAGGATCTTTCGATGCGCGCTGGGGAACGCAAGTTGATGCAATTGCTTCAACGTACACCATCGTGCGTTCCGCCCTTGGCCAGTCCAGGGACCGTTCGTTGTCCCGGTGAAAACTTCCAGGCGGATGCGATGACGCATGATGGTGTGCGCCACCACACAGAAGGGCTGAATTGATCGAGGCCGAAAACCCAGGCACCGATGGGCCACACTTTGAACTTTGGAGACGGGGCTGTTCGTTTCGAGATTTGGGAACTCCCAGAGATAGGCGTTAATTTCACCAGACGAACGTTGCCGGACCAGGAAACGCCCATCTCGATTGATCGCAAACGCGGCGGCCCACCGGTGAAGACTCTTAGGTCGCACGGTTTTTGCGGGAATTTCCGCGACACGATGCTCTTTTCGAGCTCGACAATATCGGCGGCACGGACACTTTGGGCATTGCGGTTGTCGCGGCGTGCAAACCGTCGCCCCGAGTTCCATCAGCGCTTGATTCAGATCGGCGCAAGGTCGCGTTTTGGGCTTCTGATATTTCGCAGCGTGCGAGACCAGGTGCTGAGCTAAATCCCACAGGCGCCCCTTCGTTCGGGTTTCCTTCGGATCTGTCGTGATGCCGAAAATCCGTGCCAGGACGCGGGTGACATTACCATCCAGGACCGGAGCGGGTTGGTTGAACGCGATACTGCAAATGGCGCCGGCGGTGTAACGTCCGACGCCGGGCAGCGCGATAATGTCGCCGAAGTTTCGAGGAAAGTTTCCAACGTGGTTCGAGACGATCAAGCGAGCGGCGCTCTGGAGATTTCGAGCCCGGGTGTAGTAGCCCAGCCCGGCCCAGCATCTGAGAACCTCAGAGACTTTCGCGCGGGCCAGCGATCGAATCGAGGGGAATCGTCGCATCCATCGGTTCCAGTACGGGATAACGGTTCTGACTTGAGTTTGCTGGAGCATGACCTCCGAAATCCAGATGGCGTAAGGATCCGTGGTTAGACGCCAGGGAAGCTTACGAGCATTGCGCCGATACCAGCCGAGCAAAGATCGGACAAGGAACGGGAGCCTGGCCATACTGCGTGCTTTTCCGGAATTCGCGGATGCCAATGGAAAGTTTCGCAGTCCAGGACTGTCAAACGCAATCGGAAAGAGAATTGGCGGATGCGTTTGAGCCGTCTAGGATCACCAGCCGTGAAACCGCTCACTTCATACGCGTGTAAGCTGACCGATGCGCAGTCGAAGGCATTACTGGCTTGGCTGCGCAACCAGGATTTCGAGTTTAGAGATGTTCCCTATGCGCGATACGCCGCCGCGAAAGAAAATGCGAATGTCGTGTTTTACGAGAGTGGCAAGCTCGTGGTCCAGGGGAAGGGAACTCAGGAATTCGTTGAGTTTGTTCTTGAACCGCAAATCTTGGGTGAAGCCCGACTGGGCTACGAATCGATTCTGAATCCCGAGATTTTGCTCCCCCGCATCGGGGTGGACGAAAGCGGGAAAGGCGATTTTTTCGGCCCGCTGTGTATCGCGGGCGTGTATGTGAATTCGCAGGCCATCAAGTCCTGGGATGGGTCTGGTATTCGGGACTCAAAAAAAATCTCAAGCGATAAAACCATCGCGGACCTGGCCGGTTTGATTAACCGGACGACTGGCTGTGTAACGCGGGTCGTGCCCATCGGCAATGAAGCGTACAATCGGCTCTTTCGCAGATTGCACAGTGTCAACACGATTCTTGCCTGGGGTCACGCACGTGCGATTGAGAACCTGATGCTTCAGAAGCATCGGATGAATCCCCCACCTGTTCGCGCCATCAGTGATCAGTTCGCCGCGAAGAAGGAAGTCGTGGCTCGCGCGCTGATGAGTTTGGGCCGCGAGATCGAACTGGTCCAAAGACATAAGGCCGAAGCAGATATCGCCGTGGCGGCAGCCTCAATCTTGGCTCGGCACGAGTTTTTGACACGATTGGCGGCTATGGACAAGAAATGGGGCCTGCATTTTCCGAAAGGGGCCTCGGAGGTTGTGGAATCAGCAGGAAGAGAGTTTGTCGCTAAACACGGGCCTGAGAGGCTGCCGGAAGTCGCAAAAACGCACTTCAAAACAGCGGCACGGGTGCTGGGTTCGGCGAACTCAGGCACAGCCAAGCCTGACGCACGTGACGCAGCTAGCGATTAGTGTGAGTGGTGTCTCGGTAACTTCCGCGCCCTACTTGTTCTTGGCCAAAACCTCAGCAATTGTGGAGAATCGGAAAAATGGACTGACCGAGCGCACGACAAGAATTATCTAAAAAACCATTGACACTCGAAAGGACGCTTCTATATTCCGTCGAAAATTCGAAACGTCGTCAGACAGTTAGAAAGCCATTAATCCCAGATGCTTTTCTTGAGAGAAGTCGGGATTAGTCAGGCTTTTTGTCCTTTTTCGGGAGTCAGGATGGAAAAGTTGACAGTTGCCCATGTAGCTCAGCTGGCAGAGCGCGTCCTTGGTAAGGACGAGGTCATCAGTTCAATCCTGATCATGGGCTCCAGTCGCTGACTCGAGAGCAAAAGAACGATAAACAATACCAGGAAATCGCAATGGCAAAAGAAGCATTTCAGAGAACTAAACCGCACGTCAACGTCGGGACGATCGGGCACATTGACCACGGCAAGTCCACGTTGACAGCCGCCATCGTTCAAGTGCAGGCACGCAAGAACATGGCCAAACTGATCTCCTACGCTGAAATCACCAAGGGCGGCACGGTGCGTGATGAAACCAAAACCGTCACGATCGCTGTCTCGCATACGGAGTACGAAAGCGACAAGCGGCATTACGCGCACGTCGATTGCCCGGGCCACGCCGACTACATCAAGAATATGATCACCGGGGCCGCGCAAATGGATGGTGCAATCCTGGTTGTGGACGCGTCTGAAGGGCCGATGCCGCAGACCCGAGAGCATATTCTGCTGGCGCGCCAAGTTGGGGTTCCCGCGATCGTCGTGTTTCTAAACAAAGTGGATCTGGTTGATGATCCAGAACTGCTTGATCTGGTCGATATGGAAGTTCGCGATTTGTTGACCAAGTATGGTTTCCCGGGGGACAAGACACCCCTGATTCGCGGGAGCTCAAAGGCGGCTTTGGCCGGCACGCCGGAAGGCAACAAAGCAATCCAGGAACTTCTGGATGCTGTCGATTCGTTCATTCCTCTTCCTGTCCGTGAAGTGGACAAGCCGTTCTTGATGTGCGTTGAAGACGTGTTCAACATTGAAGGTCGCGGAACAGTCGTCACCGGAAGAGTAGAGCGCGGCACACTCAAGAGGATGGAAGAAGTGGAAATTGTTGGACTTCGTGACACGCGCAAGACCGTCGCAACCGACATCGAAATGTTTCGCAAATTGCTGGACTCCGCGACGGCGGGCGACAACGTGGGTGTCTTGCTTCGAGGAGTTAAGAAGGAGGAAGTCGAGCGCGGCATGGTTTTGGCGAAACCAGGTAGCATTACGCCTCACACGCACTTTAAGGCCGAAGTGTACGTATTGTCCAAAGATGAGGGTGGCCGCCACACCCCTTTCTTTTCGAACTACCGGCCACAGTTCTATTTCCGAACCACCGACGTTACGGGTACGGTCACCCTCCCTCAGGGTGTCGAAATGGTGATGCCCGGCGATAACGTCTCGGTAGTTGTGAAGGTGATCGCACCAGTCGCGATGGAGAAAGGCCAGCGTTTCGCAATCCGCGAGGGTGGCCGGACCATTGGCGCCGGACGAATCACCGAAGTCATCGAGTAACAATCTCAACCAAGCCGAATAAACTTAGGGTGAGATCATTCTCCGGAATCCTGGTTTTCACCGAAACCGTATGCATTTTAGGGCGGTAGCTCAATTGGTAGAGTAGCGGTCTCCAAAACCGTTGGTTGGGGGTTCGAGTCCCTCCCGCCCTGCCAATGACGACAAAACCGGAGGGGTGGCAGAGTGGTCTATCGCGACGGTCTTGAAAACCGTTAAGGTGTAACAACCTTCGGGGGTTCGAATCCCTCCCCCTCCGCCAGAAAGACTTGTGAAAGATTATATCGGATTACTGATTTGGATCGCCATCATCGGAGGCGTCTTCGCTTTCGCCTGGCGCAAAGGGCTCTTGCTGCGGATAACGAATTATGTCATGGAAACACGAGAAGAGTTGAGAAAATGCACGTGGCCAACCTACGACGAACTTAAAGGTTCAACAGTGGTTGTCCTCGTAGCTACCGCCATCCTCGGAGCATTCACGCTCGGCGCTGATGCTATCATTTCCCAGGTGATCGGCCTGGTCATGAGATAGCTGCTGTCTGTCGCAAGCCTATGCAAACTCAGTGGTTCGTCATCCATACTTTGTCAGGACAGGAGCATAAGGTTAAAGAGAGCATTGAAAAGCGCGTCAAGACCGAGGAAATGAGTGACTATATCAAGGAAGTTTTGGTGCCGATGGAGAAGGTCGCCGAAGTTCGGAGTGGACGGAAGACGGTCTCGACCCGCAAGCTGTATCCGGGTTACGTCTTCGTGGAAATGGTCTTGCTGGATGAGAACAAACGGGTGATCGAGAGACCGTGGTATTTCATTCGAGAAACCCAAGGGATTATTGGTTTTGTAGGCGGAGATCATCCGACACCCACGTCGCGTGAGGAAATTGAGTCTATCAAAGAGCAGATCTCCGATTCGGAGGACCGAGAGCGCCCGAAAGTGACGTTTGAAGTTGGTGAAACGGTTAAGATTAACGATGGTCCGTTTTTGAACTTTAGTGGAGTCATAGAGGAAATAGAGCCGGATCGTGGCAAACTGAAAGTAACTGTAAATATCTTCGGTCGGAATACACCGGTCGAATTGGAATATTGGCAAGTGGAGAAGGCGTAGTCTTATGGCGAAGAAAATTGTTGGGCAAATCAAGTTGCAGATTCCTGCCGGCCAGGCGAATCCGGCGCCTCCGGTTGGTCCAGCCCTCGGCCAACAAGGTGTGAACATCATGGCCTTCTGCAAGGAATTCAACGCCGCGACTAAGGAGCAAGCCGGCATGGTCATCCCGGTCGTGATCACGGTTTATCAGGACAAATCTTTCACTTTCATCACGAAGTCGCCGCCAGCTTCGATCCTGCTCAAAAAAGCCGCCGGGATCGCCTCCGGTTCGAAGGAGCCCAACAAAGAAAAAGTGGGCAAAGTCACGCGGCAACAAGTGATGGAAATCGTAAAAATCAAGTTGAAGGATCTCAACGCCGCTAACGAAGAAGCGGCTTTCCGGATCATCGCCGGAACTGCGCGGAGCATGGGGATCGAGGTTCAAGGGTAACTCAAACGCGGGAGAGCTTCCCAAGCTCGCTTGCACCGCAATTTGAAACATGCCAAGCAAACGATACAAGAAAGCACTGGAAATTGTGGATTTGAAAAAGGCCTATCCCCTGAAGTCCGCAGTAGAGGTTCTGGCCAAATTCCCCAAAGCCAAGTTCGATGAGACTGTCGAGCTCGCGTTCCGACTTGGCGTCGATCCTAAGCAATCGGACCAGATGGTCCGAGGGACGGTGCCGCTGCCTCACGGAACCGGAAAAAAGGTCAGAGTATTAGTGTTCGCCAAGGCTGGAGCCGCTGCCGATGCCGCCCGGGGGGCCGGTGCGGATTTTGTGGGCTTTGAGGATCTCGTGAAGAAGTGCCAGGAAGGTTGGGCCGATTTTGATGTCGCGGTTGCCACACCGGATGCCATGGTCGAAGTTCGTAAATTGGGCAAAGTGCTCGGGCCGCGAGGATTGATGCCGAACCCAAAAACCGGAACGGTGACCGAGGACACGGCGAAGGCCGTCAAAGAAGTGAAAGCTGGCCGGGTTGAATTCAAAATTGACAAGGCAGGAAATGTCCACGTCCCCATCGGAAAACTCTCTTTCAAGGCTGATCAAATCCTGGAGAACGCGAGGTCCGTGATTGAGGCTGTTCAAAAGGCGCGGCCCGCCAGCGTGAAGGGTCAATTCATCGCCAGTTGCACGCTGGCGGCAACGATGAGTCCGCCGGTGCGTTTGGATTTGCGGGAGCTCCAGGCTGCCGCTTGAAGTAAACTCCTTTTCCTAGAAAACAATGCGTCAAGAAAAACATTTCATCAGCAAAGATTACCTGAGCCGTCTGAATGCATCCCCCTTCTTCATTGTGGTGGATTATCAGGGCCTTCGGGTTGCCCACTTCACTGAACTCCGCAAGCGACTTGCAAAGGTGGGCGCTGAAGTCCATGTGGTCAAGAATTCCCTTTTTCGAGTCGCGGCGAAAGAAGCGGGTCTGGCCGATCTTGGGGGAACTTTGACCGGCCAACTGGCAGTCATCACGGGCCAGCGTGATATTTCATCGACCGCAAAGGCCGTCAAAACGTTTCGTTCGGAGTTCGAGAGACCTAAGCTAAAGTTTGGATATCTCAATAGCCAGCGCCTCGAAGCGGCCGACTTGGTTTCCCTGGCGGATCTTCCTTCCATCGAGGTGCTTCGCAGCCATCTGCTGGGCGTGCTCCAGGCGCCTGCGGCGAAGCTCGTCCGATTGCTGAATACGCCTGCGACTCAATTGGCGCGGGTGCTGCAAGCTAAGGCCGAGAAAGGCTGAGATAGCTCAATCCTGAACTCGAACCACAATTGGTGCTGGACGTCCACCCACTCGCGCATCGGATTTGGTTAATTTCGTCGCCAGAAATGGTCATGGCGATGGAACAAACAACACGAACAAAGTAAATCGTCGGCTCATGGGCTGTGGGCTCAAACCATCCGTAGCCTCGGATGACGACGAAACTGAAAGGTCATATGGCAGATATAGCCGGAATAGTTGAACAGTTAAGCAAATTGACGGTCATTGAGACCGCTGAGTTAGTCAAACAACTCGAAACTACTTGGGGGGTCAGCGCAGCCGCCCCGGTGGCGGTCGCGGCGGCCGGTGCCCCGGTGGGCGGAGCGGCTGCATCGGCCGCGGAAGCGAAGACCGCCTTTGATGTCATCCTCGCCAGTGTGCCGGGCGACAAGAAGATCGCGGTCATCAAAGCAGTTCGGGAAGTCAAAGCCGGATTGGGGCTGGCTGAAGCAAAGAAGCTCGTGGAAGAAGCGCCGAAGCCGGTCTTGGAGGGCGCCAACAAGGCCGACGCCGAAGCCGCCAAGAAGAAACTCGAGGATGCCGGCGCGAAAGTTGAACTCAAGTAGAAATAGCTTATTGTGGGCGGTGGCTTTGCGCCACCGCCCACTCCTGATTGGTGCGAACGAGCCAAACTGATTTTTCGAAAGAAGGGGCTCATTATTGGGCCATTAAAGGGATTTGCCGGCTAACCTTTCGCTTCGCGGCGAGAGGAGCCGGTGTTTTGTCGTCGTCGGTAACAACTATCTGGTCCTGACCAGAAGAAAGCATTAGAGGTCACCATGCCATCGAGAGCGTCTGAGCGAATCAATTTCGGCAAGATTAAGGAGATCATCGCTCCACCCAATCTGATCGAAATCCAGATCAACTCCTACAACGAATTCCTCCAGGCCGAGGTTGCTCCGTCCAAAAGGAAGAACGTCGGACTGCAGGCGGTGTTCACCGAGGTCTTCCCGATCGAAAGCTACGACGGCAAATGCGTGCTGGATTACCACAGCTACGAAATCGGGGAGCCGAAACAGGACTGGCTGGAGTGCCTGCGCGAAGGCATCACGTACGGAGCACCGTTGCACGTCACTTTCCTGTTGAAGGAAGAGAAGGGGACCAAAGAGGAAAAGGTATTCATGGGCGAACTCCCCCTCATGACCCCACAAGGCACGTTCGTAATCAACGGCGCCGAGCGCGTCATCGTGAGTCAATTGCACCGATCGCCAGGTCTCGCGTTTGAAGCGACACAGCATCCGAACGGAAAAACATTGCATTCCTTCCGAATTATTCCGGACCGCGGCTCCTGGTACGAGGCCCAATTTGATACCAGCGATTTGCTTTACGTGTACCTCGACCGTAAAAAGCGACGGCGCAAATTCCTCACAACGACGTTCTTCAGGGCGCTGGCAAATTTTGACGACGAAAAAGCGGAGAAGAGTGAGAAGCGCACAGGATCTGATGCGGAAATCCTCAAGATGTTCTATGATTTGGAGGATCTCAGCCTCAAAGACGCCGAAGGACTGGATGACATCCAGAATAAGGTTCTTATCGAGGATGCAATGGATCCTGATAAAGGAATCGTCGTGGCGCGAGCCTTTGAACCCCTTTCCAAAGCCGTACTGAAGCAGATCGCCGAGCTTGGTCTGTCGAAGATTAAAGTCGTCGATACCTCGATCGACGACGGGATCATCATCAAATGTTTGAAAAAAGATCCGACCAAGAACGAAGAAGAGGCATTGAAGGATATTTATCGGAGACTCCGTCCCGGCGACCCGCCCACTGCGGCCAATGCCAAGGCGCTGATCAAACGTCTGTTCTTCGATCCGAAGCGCTATGATCTCGGCCGAGTCGGACGATACAAGATCATTCAAAAGCTTGGGCTAAAGAGCACGGGAGACAAACGCGTCCTCACGAAGGAAGACTTGGTGGCTGCAACGAAATACTTGCTTCGCCTCAAGAAGGGCGAAGGCACGTTGGACGACATCGACCACCTGGGCAGCCGGCGCATCCGAACCGTTGGTGAGTTGCTCGCCAACCAATGCCGCGTGGGTCTGGCCCGAACGGAACGGCTGGTGAAAGAGCGCATGACGCTGTTTGACCAGGGTATGGACACCATGACGCCGCAAAAGCTGATCAACCCCAAAGCGCTTTCCGCCGTGGTGCGCGACTTCTTTGGCCGCAGTCAACTCTCGCAGTTCATGGATCAGATCAATCCTCTGGCGGAGTTGACACACAAGCGTCGGCTTTCTGCACTCGGACCTGGGGGACTCTCTCGCGATCGCGCGGGATTCGAGGTTCGCGACGTGCATCCATCGCATTACGGACGGATTTGCCCGATTGAGACGCCGGAAGGTCCGAACATCGGTTTAATCGCCTCGCTGGCGACGTTTGCCCGCGTTAACGAGTTCGGGTTCATTGAGACCCCCTACCGCAAGGTTGAAAAAGGTCGGGTCACGAATCACGTCGATTACTTGACGGCGGACCGGGAAGAGCAGTTCATCGTCGCGCAGGCCAATGCCGTTATCGACGACCGAGGGCATTTCCAAACCGACAAAGTCATGTGCCGGTGCAAAGGTGATTTCATCGATGTCGATCCCAATCGCGTGGATTACATGGACGTCTCGCCAAAACAATTGGTTTCGGTCGCGGCCGGCTTGATCCCGTTTCTGGAGCACGATGATGCGAACCGCGCTTTGATGGGGTCCAACATGCAGCGCCAGGCGGTGCCGCTGCTGGTCACGGAGGCGCCTTTGGTCGCCACGGGTCTGGAAGAGCGTGTCGCCCGCGACTCGCGCGCCGTGATCGTGTCGGATGAAGTGGGCAAAGTGGTTTCGGTGACGGCCAACCAGATTATCATCACAGCGGACGGCAAGTTGCCCGAAGGCAAGAAGAGGATTAAGAACGATCCGGCCGAAGGCGTTTACGTTTACAACGTGCGCAAGTTCATGCGCTCAAACGCGGCCACGTGCATCAATCAGAAAGTCCTCGTGACGAAAGGCGATACCGTCAAGAAAAGCCAGGTTATCGCCGACGGGCCCTGCACGTTCGGTGGAGAACTCGCGCTCGGACGCAACGTGCTTTGCGCGTTCATGCCTTGGAACGGCTACAATTTCGAGGACGCGATCTTGATCAGCGAACGGATCGTCAAGGACGACGTTTTCACTTCCATTCACATCGACGAGTTCGAAGTCGGAGCCCGGGATACCAAACTCGGTCCGGAAGAAATCACGCGGGATATCCCGAACCTCGGGGAAGAGGCGCTGAAAAATCTCGGCCCGGACGGAGTGATTCGGATTGGAGCCGAAGTCAAACCTGGCGACATCCTGGTGGGAAAAATCACGCCGAAAAGCGAGACCGAACTGGCGCCGGAAGAGCGGTTGCTGCGGGCCATTTTCGGTGAGAAGGCCGCGGACGTGAAGGACACTTCTCTGAAAGTGCCGTCGGGGACTTACGGGATCGTCATGGACGTCAAGGTCTCCTCCAAGAAGGATATGGACCGGACCAATCGCGTCACTCCCACGGAGGCCAAGAAGCACGCGAAGCAGGTAGAGGAAGAGTTCAAGACTAAAATGGATGAATTGCGCGAGCAACTGACCGAGGCACTCAGCAATATCCTCCTGGGCGAAAAGATTCCGCTGGATGTCGTCAACTCCGAGACGGGCGAGATCATCATTCCTGCGAACCGAAAGATTACCAAGACTCTCCTCCGCAAATTGGCAAGCGTGTACGATCGCATCGAGATCGACCCGTCCCCCATTCGCAACAAGATTAACGAAATCATCGGCAGCTTCAAAAAGAGATTCGATGATTTGCAGATGCAGCACGATGAGGAGATGGAGCGCGTCGAAGCAGGGGATGATGTGGATCCGGGGATTATCAAGTCCGTCAAGGTTTACATCGCCTCCAAGCGCAAGCTCTCCGTCGGCGACAAGATGGCGGGGCGCCACGGCAACAAAGGCGTCGTGGCGAAGATCGTTCCGGAGGAGGACATGCCGTTCCTCGCGGATGGCACGCCGGTCGATATCGTTTTGAATCCCCTGGGCGTCCCCTCGCGCATGAACGTCGGACAGGTGCTCGAAACGCACCTGGGCTGGGCGGCGAGGCTGCTCGGCTTGAAATTTGCCACCCCCGTTTTCGACGGGATCAAAGAAAAAGAAATTCGCGGTTATTTGAAGCAAGCGAGCCTGCCGGACCACGGCAAGACCTTGCTTTTTGACGGCCGCACTGGCGAACCGTTCGACCAGGAAATCGTCGTGGGATACATCTATATGATGAAACTGGGACACCTGGTGGCGGATAAGATCCACGCCCGGGCCGTGGGCCCGTACTCGCTGGTCACCCAGCAACCGCTCGGCGGCAAAGCCCAGTACGGCGGACAGCGTTTCGGAGAAATGGAAGTGTGGGCCATGGAAGCGTACGGGGCCGCGTACACCTTGCAAGAGTTGCTGACGGTCAAATCGGACGACGTGCAAGGGCGAACCCGCATTTATGAGAGCATCGTGAAAGGTGACAATGCGCTGGAGGCCGGTGTGCCGGAGTCGTTCAACGTGCTCGTCAAGGAAATGCAGTCCCTGGGTCTAGATGTCAAAGTGGGTTACTCCAATCCGCTCGATCAACCGGCGCAGCCTGCATCCCTGACCGCGCTCGGTTAAGCTCCGCCTGGATAACCTCGATTCAACCACTCTTAAAACAACCATGAACACGAAAGAAACAGCCCGTGAATTGCTCGGCCTCGACAAGGTCAATTTGGTTGATTACGTCGCGATTGCGGTGGCCTCACCTGAAGCGATTCGATCCTGGTCCAAAGGAGAAGTGAAAAACCCGGAGACGATCAACTACCGGACCTTCAAACCGGAGAAGGGTGGTTTGTTTTGCGAGCGCATCTTTGGGCCGGTGAAGGATTGGGAATGTTCGTGCGGGAAATACAAACGCATCAAACATCGGGGCGTCGTTTGCGACCGTTGCGGGGTGGAGGTCACACTTTCCCGAGTGCGGCGCGAGCGCATGGGCCATATTGAGCTGGCCGTTCCTGTTTCCCACATCTGGTTTTTCAAGTGCATGCCGTCGCGGATCGGGTTGATGCTCGACATGACCGCGCGGAATTTGGAGCGGGTGATTTACTATGAAGATTACCTGGTCATCGATCCCGCTTCGACTCCGCTGAAGCCGCACCAGTTGCTGAGCGAGTTGGAATTTCGCGAAGCGAAAGAGACGTATGGCGCGGACGCTTTCGTGGCCAAGATGGGCGCCGAGGCGGTGCGGGAGGCACTCACCAAAGTGGATTTGGCGAAGCAGATCGACCAACTCCAGATCGCGATGACGGAGACCAAGAGCAAACAGATTCGGAAGAAGCTCGCCAAGCGGATCAAACTGTTCCAAGGCTTCCTCAACTCCAAGAGCCGCCCGGAATGGATGATCCTGACTGTGCTCCCAGTGATTCCGCCCGACTTGCGTCCGCTCGTGCCGCTGGAAGGAGGGCGATTTGCGACGTCAGACCTCAACGACTTGTACCGCCGCGTCATCAACCGGAACAATCGGTTGAAAAACCTCCTTCAACTCAAGACGCCGGAAGTGATCATTCGCAACGAAAAACGAATGCTGCAGGAAGCCGTGGACGCGCTGTTTGATAATGGCCGCCACGGGCGCGCCGTCACGGGCGCGGGCAACCGCCCGCTCAAATCGCTCAGCGACATGCTCAAGGGCAAGAGCGGGCGTTTTCGCCAGAATCTGCTGGGCAAGCGCGTCGATTACTCAGGCCGATCGGTCATTGTCATCGGGCCGGAATTGCGCCTTAACCAGTGCGGCCTGCCCAAGAAAATGGCCTTGGTGCTGTTCGAGCCGTTCATCATCCGGCGGCTCAAGGAACTCGGTTACGTGCACACGGTCCGTTCCGCGAAAAAGATGATCGAACGCCAATCGCCGGAAGTCTGGGACATCCTGGAGGAAGTCACCAAAGGCCACCCGGTGCTTCTGAACCGCGCGCCGACCCTGCATCGCCTGTCGATTCAAGCGTTCGAGCCGGCGTTGATCGAGGGCGAGGCGATTCGCATCCATCCGCTGGTTTGCACGGCGTACAATGCCGACTTCGACGGCGATCAAATGGCGGTGCACGTGCCGCTTTCGGTAGAGGCTCAGATGGAAGCCCGGTTGCTGATGATGGCGCCAAACAACATCTTCAGTCCTTCCAGCGGCAAACCGATCATGACGCCAACTCAGGACATCACGCTCGGCTGCTATTATCTGACGGCCAATCCACGCATGCTGGCTTTGTTCCCCGACTCGGGCCGGTCGAAACTTTTTGGATCGAAGGACGAAGTGGTTTTCGCCCATATGGACGGCGCCGTCCGGACCCATGAGAAGATTCGTCTGGCCAATCCCGATTTGGGGCGAAAGACGATCTACGGCGATGCCGAGAAAAAGGTTATCGAAACGACGGTCGGCCGAGTCATCTTCAGCGAGATTTGGCCGCCGGAACTCGGATTCCCGAACAAGGTGATCGGCAAGTCTCAGCTCGGGGAACTGATCTGGAATTGCTACAAGCACTGCGGACACGAGAAAACCGTCGCCACACTCGACCGACTGAAAGAGATGGGCTTTTACGAGGCGACGCGCGCCGGAGTCTCGATCGGCATCGACGACATGATCATTCCGAAGGAGAAAACTCAGGAAATTGAATCCGCCCAGAAACAGATCAGCGACGTCGAGAAGCAGTATCGCAAGGGCGTGATCACTCCCGGTGAACGCTACAACAAAGTCATCGACATCTGGACGCACTGCACGGACCAGATCGCGAACGTGATGTTGCGCACGCTGGAGCACAATCACGGCAAACGCGAGTACAATCCCGTCTGGCTGATGGTGGATTCGGGCGCGCGGGGAAACCGCCAGCAGGTCCGCCAGCTCGCCGGCGTGCGCGGCTTGATGGCCAAGCCTTCCGGCGACATCATCGAAAAACCGATTCTTTCGAACTTCCGCGAAGGCCTGACGGTGTTGGAGTATTTCATTTCCACGCACGGCGCGCGAAAGGGATTGGCAGACACGGCGCTGAAGACGGCAGATTCGGGTTACATGACCCGAAAACTCGTGGACGTCGCGCAGGATGTCATCATCCGCGAGGACGATTGTGGCACGACGAACGGAATTTGGGTCCAGGCGATCTACGAAGGCGAGGACGAAGTCGTCAAACTCAGCGAACGCATTCTGGGCCGGTTCAGCGCCGACGACATTTTCGATCCGCGCGAGGCCAAGAAGAAGCTCGTCAGTGCCAACGAAGAAATCGACGAGGTCAAAGCCAAGCAGGTCGAATCTTCCGGAGTTGAAAAGGTGCGCATTCGTTCCGTGCTGACCTGCGAGAGCAAGCATGGTCTTTGTGTTTCGTGTTACGGCCGCAATCTGGCCACGGGCGGCTTGGTCAAGCTGGGAGAAGCGGTTGGGATTATCGCGGCGCAGTCCATTGGCGAGCCGGGCACCCAGCTCACGATGCGCACGTTCCACATCGGCGGCACGGCTTCACAGGTCTTCAAACAACCGCAAATCAAAGCCAAGCACGACGGACTCGTGCGCTACAATGATCTGCGGTTGGTCGAACTGGAAGACGGCAGCAACATTGTCCTGAATAAGAACGGTTCTATCTCTGTGGTGGCCGATGACGGTCGCGAACTGGAAACGCACAACGTCGTCATTGGCGCCGTGATTGCCGTGGCGAATGGCGGACCGGTTAAGCGCGGCGAAACGTTCGTCCAGTGGGATCCGTACAACGTGCCGATTCTTTCCGAGCGAGCTGGCCGCGTTCAATTCCATGACATCATTGAGGGCGTGACGATGAAACAGGAAGTGGATGAGACCACGGGCCAGGAGGCCAAAGTCATTATCGAACACAAAGAGGATTTGCACCCGCAAATCATTATCGCCGATGACAAGGGTGAAGGAGTGGCGAATTATCCGATTCCATCCGGCGCTCACATCGTCGTCAACGAAGGCGACAAGATCGTGGCGGGCACGCTCATGGCCAAGACGCCGCGCAAGACCTCCAAAACGAAAGATATCACCGGCGGTCTGCCGCGCGTGGCAGAATTGTTCGAGGCGAGACGTCCGAAAGACGCGGCCGAGATTTCCAAGATCGACGGCATTGTGGATTTTGGTCCGAGCGTACGCGGCAAACGCACGATTCTAATCAAAGACACTCAGACGGGCTTGGAGGAAGAGCATCTCATCCCGATCGGCAAGCACGTCATCGTGTTCAAAGGCGACTTTGTCAAGAAAGGGCAGCAGTTGACCGAAGGCCCTGTTGTTCCGCACGAAATTCTGGATGTGTGCGGCCCGCAGGAATTACAGGAGCATCTGGTGAACGAAGTCCAGGAAGTGTACCGGTTGCAGGGCGTGACGATCAACGACAAGCACATCGAGATCATCGTGCGGCAAATGCTGCGCAAGGTTCGCATCACCGAACCGGGCGACACGACCTTTCTGTGGGGGGAACAGGTGGACAAGCTCCACTTCGAGAACGAAAACTCGAGAGTGGAGAAAATGGGTGGCAAACCGGCGGAAGCCCAACCGGTCCTTCTCGGAATCACCAAAGCGTCGTTGGAGACCGACAGCTTCCTGAGCGCGGCCTCCTTCCAGGACACGACCCGCGTGCTCACCGAGGCCGCAACTATGGGGAAAGTCGATCACCTGCGCGGCTTCAAGGAAAACGTGATCATGGGGCACATCATCCCGGCCGGAACGGGTTTCACCTATCACCGAAAAGTTCAGTTGAAGCCGTTGGTCGAGGAGTTGCCGGTCGAGGAACCTGCTCCGACTCCGGACGAGGCCATTGCGAGCTAAAGCTGACGCCGCCAACGGGATTAAAAAACCTCAAATACTTGTTGCAACGAAGAAGTCCTTTGTTAATATTCGCGCTCCGTTTCCCCAGAAAGTCCGGGAAAACAGGCCAAAATCTGGAACGACATAGAAAATCGCGATGCCGACAATCAATCAACTCGTCCGGAAAGGACGAAGCAAATTGAAGTATAAGTCCAAGTCACCCGCCTTGGAAGGCGCGCCCTACCGCCGCGGCGTGTGTGTCCAGGTGATGACTCGGACTCCGAAGAAGCCCAACTCGGCGATGCGCAAGGTCGCCAAAGTGCGGCTCACGAACGGCTACGAAGTGATCGCCTACATTCCGGATGAAGGTCATAACCTCCAAGAGCACTCGATTGTGCTGGTTCGCGGAGGTCGCGTGAAGGATCTCCCCGGTGTGCGCTACCACATTGTACGGGGAACGCTGGACGCCGCCGGAGTCGAAAAGCGGCGCGTCAGCCGGTCTAAGTACGGAGTCAAACGGCCCAAAGGCGGCAAGCCTGCCGTCGCTGCCGTCCCGGCGGCCGCAAGTTAATTCTCTTATGTCCAGACGGCGTCGAGCAATCCGAAGACCGGCGGTGGAAGATCCTAAATACCACAGCACGCTGGTTTCTCGCTTAGTGAATGTGGTGATGCAGCGCGGCAAAAAAAGTCTGGCGCAACGCATCGTTTACGGAACGTTCGATCGGATTGTGGAAAAAAATCCGAACACGAACGCATTGGAAATCTTGCAGCGAGCGGTGGACAACGCGAAGCCCCGGCTGGAAGTGAAGCCCCGCCGGGTTGGCGGCGCTACTTACCAGGTGCCGGTGGAAGTGACTCCGGATCGGCAGTTGGCTTTGGCGTTTCGATGGCTGGTTGATCTGGCCGACGCGCGGAAGGGCGTGCCGATGAAAGACGCCTTGGCTGCGGAAATCATGGACGCCTACCAAGGGCAAGGCAACGCCATCCGCAAACGCGACGAGGTTCATAAGATGGCCCAGGCGAACAAGGCCTTCGCCCATTTTCGCTGGTAGCACTTTAGTTCCTGGATCTGCCCCGACAGACGGACTCAATCGGGGCATTTTTATTCTCTGAGAGATGGAAGTTGTAATGGAAAAAACGAAGTCGGTGAACTCGCCGAATCGAAAGTATTCGATGGAGCGCACGCGCAACATTGGTATCGCGGCGCACATCGACGCTGGAAAGACCACGACGACGGAGCGAATCCTGTTTTACACCGGCCTCATCCACAAGATGGGCGACGTGGATGACGGGAACACGGTCACGGATTGGATGGAGCAGGAGCGCGAACGCGGCATCACGATTACTTCGGCGGCCACGACCTGTTATTGGACGCAGAAAGAGGATGGCCTGCAGAAGAGCTTTGTTGGGATTCCCCATCGCATCAACATCATCGATACGCCGGGACACGTTGATTTTACAGCGGAAGTGGAGCGCTCGATGCGCGTGTTGGACGGAGCCGTGGCCGTGTTTTGCGGCGTGGCTGGGGTTCAGCCGCAGTCGGAGACTGTCTGGCGGCAGGCCACCAAATACAGCGTCCCGCGAATCGCGTTCGTGAACAAAATGGATCGGACGGGCGCGAATTTTGAAAATGCCGTGTCCGAGATGCGCAAGAAGCTCGGAGCTTACGCCTACCCCATCGCCATTCCGATCGGCAAAGAAGAATTCTTCAAAGGGATCATCGATGTGGTGAGCCAGAAGGCGATCCTTTACGATCCCTCCGATGAAATGGGCTTGAAATACCAGGTCACGGATGTTCCCGAAGAGGAAAAAGACCGCGCCCGATTTGCTTTGGCCGAACTGATCGATGGCGTGGCGAACAAGGATGACGAGATTGCCGAACTCGTGATCGAGGACAAACCGATCGATGCCTTCGTCCTGAAACGGGCGATCCGACGTCTGACCTGCAAGATTGAGTTGGTGCCGGTGCTGTGCGGATCGGCGTTCAAGAAGAAGGCCGTCCAGCCCCTGGTCGATGCGGTGATCGATTATCTTCCGTCGCCATTGGATATTCCTCCGGCCGTGGGCCTAGACGCGGACGATTCACAAAACCGGATCGAAGTCACGCCCGACGACCGCGGAAAGTTCTGCGCCTTGGCGTTCAAACTTTGGAGCGATCCGTACGTCGGCAAACTTGTGTTCTTTCGCATGTACAGCGGCACGCTCAAAAAAGGGGACGTGATCTACAATCCTCGAACCCGCAAACGCGACCGCGTCAGCCGCGTGATGATGATCCAGGCGGATAAGCGGATCGAGGTGGACACGGTTTTTGCCGGCGATATCGCGGCCCTTGTTGGGCTAAGGAACATCACGACGGGGGACACGCTTTGTGACGAGGATTTCCCGATCTTGTTGGAGCCGCCCACTTTCCCCGAGCCGGTTATTTCGATGGCCGTGGAACCGAAGACGAAGGCGGATCGCGACAAATTAAGCGAAGGGTTGCAACGACTGGCGGAGGAGGACCCGACGTTCCGTTGTTTTACCGACGAAGAAACCAGCCAGTTGATTATTGCCGGCATGGGAGAACTGCACCTGGAGATCATCCGGGACCGTCTCTTGCGCGAATTCAAAGTGGATGCCACCGCGGGCGCCCCACAGATCGCTTACCGCGAGACGATCACTAAACCGGCCGAAGGCGAAGGGAAATTCATTCGACAATCCGGCGGTCGGGGACAATACGGCCACGCCATTATTACGGTCGAACCGAACGGCGCCGGCAAAGGGGTTGAAATCGAGAACAAAGTGGTTGGCGGCACGATCCCCAAGGAGTACATCCCGGCCGTGATCGACGGTGTGGAGGAGGCGATTCAGGGAGGCGTCCTGGCGAATTATCCGATCGTGGACGTGAAGGTCAGCATCATCGAAGGAACTTTCCACGAAGTGGATTCGAGCGAGCTGGCGTTCAAAATGGCCGGGATTTTTGCATTCAAGGACGCGGCCAAGAAAGCCAACCCGGTGCTTCTGGAACCGATCATGAAAGTGGAAGTCACCACGCCGGAAGAATATCAGGGCGATCTTTTAGGCGACTTGAACCGTCGGCGCGGCAAGATTCAGAGCTTCGAAGTCAAGAGCGGCGCGGTGGTGCTTTACGCGGAAGTGCCGCTGGCCGAGATGTTCGGGTACGCGACCGCCATTCGATCACTTTCCAAAGGGCGCGCGAATTATTCG
>JACPRI010000230.1 GCA_016190065.1 Verrucomicrobiota bacterium | reverse complement strand
GATAGAATCGGCTTAAAACCACGAACGGCAGGAAATCGGAACAGTAAAAGCGGCGGCTCGGCAAGCGCGCGGCTGGAATCTTGGGCGCTTCTCGGATTTGTCGAACGAAATTCGCGTACACCCGATCATAAGCATCCCCCGTGTGCGGTTCGGCGGCGGCACGTGAGGCTTCCCGCCAGGATTCGAGACGCGGTTCAACCAGGGACTGAATTTCAGACAGAATGGCCGCGACACGGTGAAAGTCATCCGGATCGTACAGGAATTCCGGATTGACCCCCCTGACATAGGAATCGCCTCCGCTGTGGATGCGCGGATAGACCGGCAAGACGCCGGCGCTCATCGCTTCCAGGAGTGCCAGCGGCAAGCCTTCGAAGTCACTGGTAAAAAGAATCACGTCCCACTCTGCCACGATTCTCCAATAAGCTTCGCCGCTCTGCCGGCCATGGAAAAAGACTTTCGGATGGCCGGCCAACTGCCGTTCGAGCCAAGTTTGATCCGGCCCATCGCCCAGCAACTCCAGCCGATAATTCATGCGGACTTGATCGAGCACAGAAACGAGCTTCGGCAGGCGGTCGATCCGTTTCTGTTCTTTGACCAATCGCCCGCTCACGCCAATCACGAGGAGCCTTCCCGCCAGCGGCGGGCGTTGGACTTGAATCGGGCAACGCGAAATCGGAAGCGGCAGAATTGCCACACGCGAGGATTCGAGGTCCGGGAGGTGGCGGTGAACGAGTTCTTTCAAGGGTTGGCTGACACAGAGAATTCCGTCGAGCAAGCCTGCGTTTCCTGAAAGACAATCGCGAAGAATCGACGGATACACGTGCATCACGCCGATCCGCCGATCCGCGCCGTCCAAATCCGCGAGGAACGGCACGCCCCAGAGATTGTGATAAACGGCCGTCGGCTTGCCGCGCGAACCCAACAACGCCGCAAATCTCTTTCGCGCGCTCGACACGGTGCTCTTCCAATCCAGACCGAGTCCGGTCACGCCCGGTGGTGCCGCATGAGGCGGATCGAAGAAGGCGACCACGTCCGTTTCGAGTCCCGACTTCGCGTCGGATTCCAGGTGGCGCCGGAGCAAAGTTTGAACGCCGCCGAGCGGGGCGAAGTGAGAGACGTAGTGTGTGACCGGGAACATGGTTTCCGTGTTTTGGCCCGCAGCCCGCATTTCCATTCGGGCGACTCTGCCAAACCACCAGGCAAATGACAATTTCATCACGCCGCTGTGCAATCTCTATGTCCCGATGCTCGAACGCATGGGCACGCCGGTGGAAGCGTTCGGGGATAGCACCGGCCCGCTTGAAATCGGCTAAACGTAGGGCAGACATCTTGTCTGCCGGTTGAAGGGGCATCCTGCCCTGTCATTCGCAAGGGCAATGATTCCAGGCTAGAATTTGCGAAGGGGAGTTGTGTCGTTGTTATGGCTGAGTTCGGCCTTCGGCGCGGATTTTCTGAAGCCTTTCGCTCATGTCCTTCACCAAGTCCGGGCGCTGCGCTGCGAGGTTTTGTGTTTCTCCGAGGTCCTCAGCCAAGTTGTAAAGCTGCGGTTCGGGCGCGCGGCCGGATTCGATTCGGGTGTTGACCATCACTTTTGGCCCCTGGCTTGGCTCGATGAGTTTCCACGGACCCTTGCGCAAGGCGAGCGCGCCTGCGGCGTGTTCAACCAGATGGTCGCGTCCAGTCCTGGATTCGCCCAGCAACGCATCCAGGACGTTGAAGCTGTCCGGAGCCGCCTCGGCGGGCAACTTCTGATTCGTGAGCACTGCGAGTGAAGCGAGGAAATCAACCTGGCAAACGAGCGCGCCGGACACGCCGGGTTTCACCCGGCCTGGCCAGCGCACGATGAACGGCACGCGCGTGCCCGCTTCAAACGAGCTGTATTTGCCGCCGCGCAACGGGCCGGCGGGCTTGTGCCCATTCAGTTTTTCCACCGAGCCATCCTGATAGCCATCATCCACGACCGGGCCGTTGTCGCTCGTGAAAATGACCAGCGTTTTCTCGGTCAGTTGGTGGCGGTCGAGCGCGGCGATGATTTGACCGACGCACCAATCCAGTTCCTCAATGACGTCCCCACGTGTGCCGCAACCGCTCTGGCCCGCGAAGCGCGCGTGTGGCGCGCGGGGCACGTGGATGTCGTGCGTCGCGAAATACAGGAAGAACAGCTTGTCCTTGCTGCGTTCGATGAAGTCGGTGGCCTTGTGCGTAATCACGTCGGCCATGTCTTCGTCCACCCAGCGCGCCGCTTTTCCGCCGCTCATATAGCCGATCCGGCTGATGCCATTGACGATGGTGAAATTGTGGCCGTGGCTGGGTTTGACCTTGAGAAACTCCGGATTGTCCTTGCCAGTCGGATCGCTCCCGATAGGCGTCGTGTAGCTGACTCGAATCGGATCCTGCGGATCGAGACCGACGACCCGATGGTTCTCGACATAAACGCAAGGCACCCGATCGCCGGTGGCCGGGATGAGGAAAGAATAGTCGAACCCGATCTCCAGCGGCCCCGGTTTGATGTCCGCGTTCCAATCAAGGTTTTCGCCGCCGAGGCCAAGATGCCATTTGCCCACCACACCCGTCGTGTAGCCCGACTGCTTCAACACCGACGGCAACGTGACTCGGCCCGGCTGAATGATCAGCCTGGCGTCGCCCGGAAGGACGCCCGTGCCTCGTTTGCGCCAGGCATATTCGCCGGTCAGCATCGCATAGCGCGACGGCGTGCACGTGGCGGATGCCGAATGCGCGTCGGTGAACCGCAATCCTTGCGCCGCCAGCCGATCGATGTTTGGCGTCCTGACTTTCGTCGCGCCGTAACAGCCTGCGTCACCATAGCCGAGGTCATCCGCATAGATGAGCACGATGTTCGGCAGGGGAGCGGCGGCCGCGCCGGAGACCATTGCCAGCGCGACGAGCGTCAAGTTAAAGCACAAGAAACGGTTTAATGCGTGAATCGTCATGGTTGGATGCGTGTTGCTTCGAGTGAGAAGGTTAATCTCTTCAGCTCGGATGCACGAGCGATAAAATTCAGGTGAACGCCAGCAAGCTGAATCACTAAATTGGTTTCAGGCCCGCCCTTAGGTCTTTCACCCCACTTGGACGGACTGGAAAGGAAAACTATTCTGGCGGTTATGAACGAATCTACTTCCTCTCGAATTCCATCCCGCATCCCGCGCAGGAGCGGTTTGCTCCTGATCTTGTTTCTCGTCCTCAGCGCCAACTTGAGCGCACGCCTGACCGCGCTCGCCGCCGGCGTTTATGTCGATCCCGTGCTTCGATCTCAAATGACGGTGCTCGGATTGTTCGACAAACTTCAGGCCGTCGTAAATTTCAATCCTACGCTGACCAGCGGAGTCCAACTGGCCGGCGCAATCCAGGATCTCGGCGCCGGAACCGTCACCTTCAACAATCTCGACTCGGTCGCGGTCCTCGCATCCGCAGCCCAGATCAATGCCATCACGGGTCTGCCAGGCGTCACCGAAGTCTATGCCAATCGCCAGCTCAAGTACTTCATGGCGCAGCCGAACGCTTTCATTGGCGCGGACGCGGTTTGGAATTCGCTCGGCATTACCGGGGCGGGAATCGGCGTGGCGATTCTGGACTCCGGGATCGACGGGACGCATCCCGATCTGGCCTTCGGTTCAAAGACGGTTCAGAACGTGAAGATCGTTTTCAACGAGACGGATGTCTTCAGCACAAAGGGAAAGCCGGCGACGAAATCGTTCTTCATTGAAGAGCTGGCCGACACAGACACCACTTCGGGCCACGGCACGCATTGCGCGGGCATCGCGGCGGGCAATGGTGCCGCGAGTGGCGGCCAATACCAGGGCGTCGCCAGGGACGCCACCCTGCTGGGGATCGGCACCGGCGATACGTTGGTCATCCTGTGGGCGCTCGCGGGCTTCGATTATCTGCTCGACCACGCGCAGCAGTTCAACATCAAGGTCGTGAACAACTCATGGGGCACGGAGGGCGGCGCGCAAGGGTGGGACCCGAAGGACCCGATCAACAAAGCGACCAAGAAAGTTCATGACCGTGGGATTACGGTCGTCTTCGCGGCCGGCAACAGCGGCCCGGATCCGGACACGATGAATCCTTACGCCGAAGCGCCGTGGGTCATTGGTGTCGCGGCGGGCTGCTTCCCGCAAGACACCGCGCACTGTCCGGACGGGCTGCTGACCGACTTTTCTTCGCGGGGCGTTCCCGGAAGCGCGCAATTTCATCCGACGCTCACCGCGCCCGGATCGCACATCGTTTCCACACGCGCCCTGACCGGGACCACGCTCAACGTCCTGGACGCGAATCATGACTTGATTCAGTGCGATCTCCTCCTTTCGGGCGGTCCCGAGACCTTCGCCAATTACACCTGTGCGTCCGGCACGTCGATGGCGGCGCCGCACGTCGCGGGAACCGTCGCGCTGATGCAACAGGCCGCTGGCGGCGAACTCACGCCGGATCAAGTGAAGCGAGTGCTCGAAACAACGGCACGGGTCATGACCAAGAACGACGGCACGCCGTTCGGGATCTGGGAAGCAGGCGCGGGTTACCTGGATGCGTTTGCGGCCGTGTTGGCCGTCCTGCGTTAGACCGCGGCCGAACGCACACTCACGGAACACTGTAATGGGGCTCCGGTTCACGCGGCTTTTTGCTTTGACATCGACGGACTTTAGGGCTGGCATCTCACCCCAAGCCGATGAGACTGGCAACGTCAGTTGGATTAACCGCCAAGACACACCGCGGCAACGCCGCAACCAAACTGCGGTTCAGCGACGTGTCCAGGATGAAACCGAGCAGTCCGCGCTCGCGCCGGCTGGACTAACCTGGAGAAACATTATGACTTCGATGCACAAAATCATGCGGTGCGGTTTTTTGCTGGTGGCGGCGACGGCCTTGTCGAACCTTCACGGAGAGAAAATTCCGGACGAGTACAAGATCGGCGGCTTCGCCATCGGCGCGCAGGCGTACACGTTCAATCGCTTCAGTGTTTTCGAGGCGATCGAAAAAACCGCCGCCGCCGGCGGTAAGGTCATTGAGTTTTATCCCGGACAAAGGCTCAGCCTGGAGGAGCCGACCGTGAAATGGGACCACAACGCTTCCGAAGAAATCATCCAGAAGGTCAAAGACAAACTGGCCAAGCACAAGGTCAAAGCGGTCAACTACGGCGTCGTCGGCATCCCGAAAGACGAGAACGCCGCCCGCAAGATTTTTGAGTTCGCCAAAAAGATGGGCTTTTACGCGGTGACCACCGAATCCGACGAATCCATCGACACCATTGAAAAGATGGTGAAGGAGTTCGACATCAAGGTTGGTTTTCACGATCACCCCAAACGAGCGAACAACCCGAATTACAGAATGTGGGACCCGAATTACGTCCTGTCGCTCGTGAAAGACCGTGACTCACGGATCGGCTCGTGCGCGGACACGGGGCATTGGCTGGCGTCCGAGGTGGATCCCCTCGAAGCGATCAAGATTCTCAAAGGGCGCGTGATCAGCAGCCATTTGAAAGACCGAAATGTTCGCGGGTTGGCCGGGCATCACGATGTTCCGTTCGGCACCGGCGTGGGCAACATCGGCGGCATCCTCGATGAACTCAAGCGCCAGGGCTTTGCTGGGAATATTTCCATCGAATACGAATACAACTGGAACGACTCGGTCGTGGACGTCGCCCAGTGCATCGGATTCGTCAGAGGGTACGCAAGGCCGTTGAAGCAGTGAAGAGTTGAAGGCGCGCATCTCGAACTGCCGCCATTGTTTTCAGATTCGGTGGCAGCATAAGAATACACGCGTGCCGAAGAGTTACGGCGATTCATTGGAGTAAGTTTGAGGCTGAAGCAGCCTGTCTTCCGGCGCGATGGCCAAGGAAAATGGGGTGAGCACCCACCCGACAGCCCGAGAGTAAGCTGGCATACTTCGATGGACGGATCGGGTCTATCGATGCGAACTGGCTTTTCTCTGATAACGGCGGCGTGTGTGAATCTCTGCGCATTCGCCTTCCGGACCGTTGCTCTCTCAGATGCGGACAGCGCGCCTTTGTTGTCGTTGCCAAAGGTTGGATTCCATCAGTTGCGGGTGATCACGCCGACCGTCTTGGAACTGGCGTTGATCAACACCAAACGCCCGGACCCGGCGCGCGTGGACAGTTGGGACCTGGTCGTCACCACGAATTACCTGTTCCAGGCGCCGCCGCTCGGCGAGTTCGTCGTGCTCGTGGACGGACAACCGATCGCGCCCCTCTCCGTCGGATTCAAACGCCGCCCGCTTTACGCGCCACTGCGGACTCGAGATCTCCGGATCGCCAATTATCTCTACTTGCGGTTGAGCGCGCGCATTGCGGACGGGCAAACCGTCGAAGTTCAAAACCCAAGCGGCAAGCTGTGGCCCTCGGCCTGGGAACTCAAAACCACGGCTGATCCCTTCCGCCACAGTCCCGCCATCCACGTGAACCAGATCGGCTATATGCCCACGCTGCCCAAAACGGCAATCGTCGGCTATTACCTCGGCAACCTGGGCGAGTTGAATTTTCCGGCGACGAATGCCTTCAAGCTGATCGAGCACAAAACCGGTTCCGTGGTGTTCGAAGGCGCGCTCATTCAGCGGCTGGACGTGGGTTATTTGTATAATCCCAAACCGTACCTGAACGTCTGGGAAGCGGACTTCAGCAATTTTGCCGTTCCCGGCGAGTATCGGCTTCTGGTGCCGGGTCTGGGAACATCCTGGCCCTTCCAGATCGATGAAGGCGTGGCGCTGGCCTTTGCGCGAACCTATGCGCTGGGGCTTTACCACCAGCGGTGCGGCGTCTCGCTCGAACTGCCGTACACCCGTTTCACCCACGGACCCTGCCACACCTCTTTTGCCGAGGTGCCGGACCGAACGTTCGCCACGACACAAAACCTGATCGCAAGCGCAACGGCCGATTACGCCAGCAACACCCGCCACACTGCGCCGCGGCTGCTGGGCGTGAACGCGGCGCTGTATCCGTTCGTGAACCAGGGCCGCCTGGATGTGTCGGGCGGCCATCATGACGCGGGCGACTACAGCAAATACACGATTAATTCCTCTTTGCTGATTCACACGCTGATGTTCGCCGTGGATGCCCTGCCGGGCGTCGCGGAACTCGACAACCTTGGTTTGCCCGAAAGCGGCGACGGCGTCAGCGATCTGATGCAGGAAGCCAAATGGGAAGCGGATTTCCTGGCCAAAATGCAGGACGCCGACGGCGGATTCTATTTTCTGGTCTATCCCCGTGACCGCGCCTACGAATCCGACGTGACCCCGGATCATGGCGACCCGCAAGTCGTCTGGCCCAAAAACACCGCGGCGACGGCGGCGGCGGTGGCGGCACTGGCGCAATGCGCCTCGTCGCGCGCGTTCCAGAAGCACTATCCGGTGGCCGCCAAAACCTATTTGGGCAAGGCGCTCCAGGGTTGGAGCTTTCTGACCAACGCCATCGCCAGGTACGGCCAGGACAGCTCGTATCAGAAACTCATTCCCTACGGCAACGAGTTCATGCACGACGACGAACTCGCGTGGGCGGCGTGCGAACTCTTTCTGGCGACCGGCGAGCCCGCGTTCCACGATCAGTTGCGCCGCTGGTTTGATCCGGCCAGCCAGAACACGTGGCGCTGGAGTTGGTGGCGGATGTTCGAGGGGTACGGCAACGCGGCCCGTAGCTACGCCTTCGCGGCGCCAACCGGGCGGCTCTTGACCAATCAACTGAATCCGTTCTTTCTCTCCAGGTGTGAGAACCAGATTTTGGCAGCGGGCCGCGATGTGTTGAATCGTTCCCGGTCCAATGCCTATGGCACCAGTTTCCCGCTGGAAACCAAGCGTGTTCGCGCGGCGGGTTGGTATTTCTCCACGGATCAAGCCTTCGATCTGGCGGTCGCCTCGATCCTCCAGCCAAATGCGGACTCGTTGCGTGGATTCCTCTACAACTTGAATTATGAAGCCGGCTGCAACCCGGTCAATGTCAGTTATGTGACCGGCCTGGGGTTGAAACGCCAGCGGGAGATCGTCCATCAGTACGCGCAAAATGACCGCCGTGTGCTGCCTCCCACCGGATTGCCGCTGGGCAATATTCAGGATCAGTTCGCGTACCTCGCCCCGTACGGCGGCGAATTGGGCAAGCTGACTTTCCCGTCGGATGGCGCGCCCGCTGCGCCCTATGCGTATTACGATCGATGGGCGGACAGCTTCAATGTGACCACCGAATTCACGATCGTGAATCAGGCGCGCAGCCTGGCCAGCCTGGCGTTGCTGGCCGCGCAATCCCACTTGAAATACCAGGTCTGGAAACCCGTCGCCGCGCGCATCACGGGCCTGCCCGTTGAAGTGAGCACGAACACAACCGTCAACGCCGCACTCGAAGTCTCCGGTCTCAATCTCGACCAGGCCCGGATCGTGTGGGAAGCGAGCAACCAGGAACCCGTGTTCGGGGCCAGCCTGACGTTCACTCCCACCAACCATGCTCTGCACTGGGTGGAAGTGGAAGCTCAATGGCCGGATGGCCGCCGCGTTTTTGGGATCGCTGAATTCTCAGCCACGAATGGACTGCCCATCGTGAGTGTGACGGCCAGCGACCCGCGCGCTTCGGAGACAGGACCGGATGCCGGCACCTTTACCATCACGCGCACTGGCAGCCTGGAGCAGCCTTTGACGGTCCGCTTCACGCTTGCCGACCATGCCGCTCGCTGGACCGATTACCGATCCGACAGCGGCAGTGTTCCCGAAGTCATCACCATTCCCGCCGGAGAAACGGCCGTCACGCTCACTTTCGTTCCCGTGGACGACTCGGAATACGAAGGACCCGAGAGCATTCGGATCAGAATCAGCGAGAATCGAAATTACAACGTGGGAGCGCCGG
>JACPRI010000229.1 GCA_016190065.1 Verrucomicrobiota bacterium | reverse complement strand
GCACCGCATGCTTCAGTCCGGCCAGGAACGGCCCCTGGAATTGCCCGAAATTGAACTGCTCCACGAATTCGAGGAAGACCGCATCCTGAGTGACTTGAAGCACATCGTGAAAGAACGTTCCTTCAAAGCAGGCGAGACGATTTTCCACCGCGGAGAGCCGGGGGACGAACTCTATCTGATCCGTCGCGGCATCGTGCGCATTCTGCTCCCCTTCGGAAACGGGAAGTCCCACAACCTGGCGACGTTCGCGCGCGGGAATTTCTTTGGCGACATGGCGTTCCTCGAACGCAGCATTCGCTCGGCGGACGCGGTCGCCACCACGGCGACGGATTTGTTTGTCATTTCTAGAAAAGACTTCGACGAAGCTTCCAAAGCCAATCCGCTGCTCGGGGTGAAGATTTTTGCGCGGCTGGCCCGCACTCTGGCGATCCGGCTCCGGCACACCGATAACGAACTCCGCGCTCTACAGGAGGCGTAGCGCAGATTTTTTGTTCGCCAATCGAGGGGGATTTGAATTACCACAGGCGGCATCCATTGTTGGACCTGACGGACAACGCATCGCCATCGAGAGGAAACCTGTGAGCACGACCGATAAAAAATCAAAAGCAGCCAAGCAAAAAGAAAGCCCGGCCGGACGCTGGCTCTCCTATCGCCCCGAAATCAAAGTCCTGGACTGCACGATCCGCGACGGGGGGTTGATGAACGACCATCACTTCGATGACGCCATCGTCAAAGCCGTGTACACCGCGTGCGTCGAGGCCGGAATCGATTACATGGAGATTGGTTACAAGGCCTCGCGCAAGGGGATCAAGGTCGGCGAGCACGGCCCGTGGAAATATTGCCTCGAAGAAGATGTCCGCCGGATCGTCGGCGACAACCAGACCGATTTGAAGCTGGCCGTGATGGCCGACGCGGAGCGGTGCGATTACCACGAAGATATCCCGCCCAAAAAGGAAAGTGTGATCGACATGATCCGCGTGGCGACGTACATCAACCAGATCCCCACCGCGCTGGACATGGTCAAGGACGCGCACGCCAAAGGCTACGAAACGACAGTCAACTTGATGGCGGCCTCAACTGTGCCGGACCGGGAATTGAATGAAGGACTGGAAATGCTGGCCGGTTCGGAAGCCAAAGGCATCTACGTGGTGGACAGCTTTGGAGCGCTTTACAGCGAACAGGTGCATCATCTGGTCAAGAAATACCAACATTACTGCAAACCCTCTGGCAAAGAGGTTGGCGTCCACATGCACAACAATCTTCAATTGGCCTACGCCAACACGATCGAAGGGATCATCCTGGGGACCAATCTGCTGGACGCGACCATGGCAGGGCTGGGCCGCGGCGCGGGCAATTGTCCGATGGAACTGTTGATCGGCTTCCTCCACAACCCGAAATACAATCTCCGGCCCATCCTCGAATGTGTTCAATACGCGATCGAGCCGCTGCGCGTGAAATTGGGCTGGGGCTTCGATCTGCCTTACATGATGACCGGGCTGCTGAATCAACACCCGCGCGCCGCAATGAAGTACAAAGCCGGCGAGGGCCAGGGCGACATCGGCGCGTTTTACGACGCGGTCATGGACGGGCAGTAGCCGTGCTGGTTCACCGCGAGACGGGCCGCTTCTTGAGTTTCTGCAACTTCGGACTGATGACGAAGGCACAGTAAGGCTTGTTCGGGTTCTTCCTGAAGTAATCCTGGTGATAGTCTTCGGCGGGATAGAATTTCGTCAGGGGCACGATCTCAGTGACGACGCGATCTTTGAATTTCTTCGCTGTCCCCGCTTTGGATTTCTCGGCGGCGCGTTTCTGGGTTTCGTCGTGATAAAGGATAATGGAGCGATACTGCGTGCCATGATCCGCGCCCTGCCGGTTGAGGGTGGTCGGATCGTGGATTTCCCAGAAGATGTCCAGAATCTGTTCGTAGGAAATCTTCGCCGGCTCAAATTCAATCTGGATCACCTCGGCGTGGCCAGTGACGCCTTCACAGACCTGTTCATAGGTCGGGTTGGCGGTCTTCCCGCCCGCGTATCCCGAAGTCACCGCTTTCACGCCCTCGAACGTTTCAAGGCACGCTTCCGTGCACCAGAAACAACCGCCTCCCAAGGTGGCGAGCTGCGTGGCGGCACGGGTGCCCGTAGATTTCGAGTCGGCTTCGGTTTGCATGACGGGGGTCACGATAAACAGGCTGGCAAGAAGACAAAAGCCCAATTCAAGAATGCGGTGAGTCGATTTCATGCGAGCACAAAGTTTAGCCGCCTTTGATCTCGTAGCAATAGATCAAATTCTGATCCCGGAGATACAATCTTCCATTGCAGATGACGGGATGTGTCCAGATCCGGCCTTGCGGACTCCGGATGGCTGTTTGCGGATCTAACTTGAATCGGCCGCGCTCCTGCCAACCCGTCGGCGACGCTTCGAGCAGGGCGACTGTTCCGTCGGCTTCATCCAGGCAATACAACATGCCGTCGGCACATGTGATGGCCCCTTTGCCGAGTTTCCTCCGTTCGCTCCAAACTTCTTCGCCCGTCTTGAAATTCTGGCAGAGCCAGCCGGTACCATCGGAGTGGCCATAAAGATACTCGCCCACCAAAACGACTCCGCCATGGTGGTTTTTCATGACCTTGTTCTCGTAAACGTCGGTGGCCTGATTGTCCGGGCCGATTTTCACGAGCTTGCTGCCGGCGCCGTAGCCGGCCGTGACGTACGCACAGCCATCGTGGAAAATCGGAGTTGGGATGACGGCAGTGCGTCCCGGGAACGCAGACTTCCACAGCAATTTGCCATCCTTCGCCGAGACACCTGCTACGTAGGACGCAGTCAGTTGGATGTATTGCCTCACGCCATTCGGCTCCGCGACGATGATGGACGCGTAATGTGCCGCTTCGGTGAATTCCTTGGATTGCCAGACGAGTTTCCCGTTCGTTTTATCAAGGGCCGCAATGGCACCGCGCGAACCGCCCGGCGTGCAAATCACATGCTTCCCATCCACCAACACGGACTCCGTGTATCCCCAGTTGGGCGTGCCGCCGCCCAGGTCCCGCATGCTCTGCCGCCAGAGCAGGCGGCCGTCGCCAACATCGGCACAGATGAGATCGCCCCGTCCGCCCATGGCATAGACCCGCGCGCCGTCCACGGTCGGCGTGCTGCGCGGACCGTCTCCGCGCCGTTCGGCAAACACCAGCCCTACTTTGGCGGCCCAGAGTTCTTTCCCTGAATTGGCGTCCAGCGCGAGAAGAATCTCGCTCTCGTCTCGCGTCCCCATCGTGAATAGTTGCGCCCCGACAACTGACGGCCCGGCATAACCGGCGCCAGCGCTTTCATACAGCCAAGCTCGTTTAGGCCCGCCTTCGGGCCATTGCTTGAGGAGACCGGTTTCTTTCGAGACATCCGTCCGGTCCGGTCCTCTCCACTGCGGCCAATCGTGCGCCGCTGCGGACACCACCCAAATGGAAAAAATCGAGCCGAGCGGACCTGACAATAACCGGGAGGCGATTCGTTTCATGATCATAGGAATTCGGAACTGGCTTTGCTTTTGACGTTCGACGAACGCGCCGTATTGAAGAGATTTGTCGCAGAGTTGAAAGCCAATTTCTTCCGCGGCGGCTGATGGGTTGGATCAAGCCCCGCGGAAACCAAGACAAGATCAGCCAGGATTGTGAAACTGGACGCAGGAATTCATTTCGAACCGGAGCAAACGGAGAGAACAGAGACCAAAGACAAGCGGATCTTATCGTGACTCACGATCCGGGGTCGCTCACTCGTTTAACCGTTTTAACGATTTAATCTTGTAACGCTTTAACGCCTTTGGTGGCCGCTCCGCCCTTGGGTTCTCCTGTTCGCGATTCCAACGTGAGGGCTTCCGTCTGTCTTAACGCGCGGACTGCAACGCTCTCAGCGCCACATCCCGGACGTGCTGTTCCGACGAGTCGGTGCGAGTGTCCTGCAAATGCCGGTAGATCCGGACGGCTTCGGATTTCTTTCCGGCCGCTAGGAGTTTCTCGGCCAGCACCAGACAGGCTTTGGTTTGCTGAACCCTCTCCCAGCCCTCGGCCGCATCCGCTGATTTGAGGAGCGCATCGGCTGAGCTCGCGTCACCAAGGTTCGCTAAAGCCCACGCCGCGGCGAGCCGCACTTCGCGACCTTCGTCCCCGAGCGCCTTTTTCAAGACGGCTACGGACTCGCTGTCGCGCAGAACTCCCAGAGCTTGAACAAGCGCGCTTCGATGCGTTCCCTTCGCTGTGGCCAGGGCTTTCCGTACCTGCGGCGCTGCGCCCTCTCGGATGGCAAGCAACGCCTGGACGGCGTATTCGCCGAGCTCCTCATCCAGCAAGTATCGTCCAAGGCTCCCGACCGCTTCTTGTCCGCCGGCCACCTGCAATTCGCGAATGAGAAATCCTTTCACGGCCTTGGAAAGTTTATCGCTGCCGAGCTGCGCGGCGAGGGTCTCCGCGAACAGCCTGCGCTGACGTTCTTTCCCGGCGCCTCCCACGGACAACGCCAATCCGTGCAAAACGTAACCGGCCTTGTAGTTCTTGAAATCGGCGTCGCTCGGGTCGCGCAGCAAGGCGATCAATTCCAGAATACTCTCCTTTCCGCCCGCAAGAATCTCCGCGAAAATCTTGTTCGCCGTTTCTGGATCGGGCCCGGTGAACTTGCTGGCGCCGCCGTAATTATCCGGCCTGCGTTTCCGATCCGGTGGTTCCGGCTTGTCGGGATCGGGCTTTTGCTTTGCGGCAATCTCTTTATCCGTCTCGGGCATTTGATCCACGAGCGCTGCAATGTCAGGTTTAGTCGTTGCCATAAACACCTCAAATATGCCAGGGCGCGCGCATCGGTTGATTGACCAGGCGATTGGCCTCTTCGTCGCCGAGGATGACTTCCTTAATCGGATCGAACCGAATCTTGCGTCCCATGCGGATCGCGATGTTGGCCAAATGCATGAGCGTCACGGTGCGATACGCGGCTTCGGCGTTGCCGCCGGCGGGTTTGCGGGTTCGGACGGCCTCGGCGAACGTGCGGAGCGGTTCCGGGTCCGGCATCTCCGCGATCTTCTTCTGATCTTCCTCCGGTAAATCGTTCAAGCTCACGCCGCGCGAAGTCTTGCGGTCGTATCGCTCGCCCCATTCGCCGCTGTCAAACACCAGAGTGAGCCCGTCGGCATACTTCAACTCCACCCAACCCCACATGCCGACCGCGTCGTGGTGCGCCGGTGGAGCGTGCGCTTCGATCTCGACCGGAGCGGTGTCGTCCTTTCCATAAGTCCAGGTGAACGGATCGAGGAAATGCTGTCCCATGTCAGCGAGACCGCCGCCTTCGTAATCCCAGTAGCCGCGGTGCGTCCCACCGATGCGATGGGGATGAAAGGGTTTCATCGGTGACGGCCCGACATACAGGTTCCAGTCAAGGCTTGGTGGGACCGGCTGTGGCTTGGCGTTGACCAAACCGCTCCATTCTTTGACTTTGAAGCCGCCTCGAATGATGTGTGCGGCCGGGCAGTTTTTGAGCAGGCCGCTCTTCATGATTTTCCGAGTCAGAATATTGTTCCGGTCGCGGCTGGCGCCAAATCTCCCAAACGTGCCGACCTGGAAGATGCGACCGTAGCGCTTCTCGGCTTCGGCAACGGCCCGACCCTCAGCAATGAACCGCGTCATTGGCTTTTCGCAGAGCACGTCCTTCCCCGCTTCCATGGCGGCGATGGAGATGAGGGCGTGCCAATGCGGCGGTGTGGCGATGGCGACGACATCAATGTCCTTTCGTTCGAGCACTCGGCGGAAGTCGGTATAGGTGGTTTTGTTGTCGGCGCGGTCCAGCCAGCGGACATCGCATTGCGCGAGCTTGGCCGGGTTCAATTCCTTCATCTCGTTGAAAGTGCCCGGGCCTCGGCCGCCGACGCCAATCAAGGCACCGCCCACACTCTCACTGGGCGCGGTGTTGCCCTGGCCACCCAAAACGTGGCGGGGAACGATCGTGAATGTTGCGACGACGGCGGCGGATCCTTGCAGGAATTTGCGTCGAGTGATTCGCTGGCGATGTGTTTGCATAAATCAGTGCCTTTTCAAAGTCGCTTGAACCCACCCCTTCCCCTCCCAGGAAGGGAATCCTCCGCATCACGGTGGATCCGGTTCCCCTCCTTCGGAGGGGTGCAGGCGTGGGTTACATGCACGTTTAAGATTCTATCAGGCCGCAGAGTGGCGGCGGATCGAGACCAGCGTCAGACCGCGTTCTTTTCAACCTGCTTGATTCGAGTGGCAAGATCATCCACTTCGGCGAGCGTCTCGCAGCCGACGTTCAAGATATCCACGCAGCCGAGTCCGAGAACATAGCGGATGGAATGGTTTTTCTTTTCCTCGTCACTGCGGAAGGTGCCTTCACCGATGATTTTCATCCCCACCACGCCTTTGCCGGCTTTGCACAACTGCTGAAGCACCGGTGCGACCTTCTCGGCAGGGCCGTCCATTCGGGCCCCATAGGGATTGATCCGAGCGTGGACGGAATCCACCCACGGCTCCTGAACCGCGGCTTCCAGAGCGGGGAGTGAATGGCAGGAAACTCCGTGCGCTCGAATGACGCCTTTCTCTTTGAACCGGGCGAGCAGGTCCATCTGCTTGCGCAGATCGGCGGGCCACTTTGGAGACTCAACACAGTGCAGTAGGACCAGGTCAATGTAGTCGGTCTGGAGTTCCTTCAAGAACCGCGGAATGATGACGTCCGCGTCCGGGCGCTCCGGCTCCGGAATTCCGCCGGGCCGCCACCAAATCTTGGTGATGATCTGATAACGATCCCTCGGGATGCCCTGGAGCGCCGCCACCACATACGGGTGCGTGCCGTACATGTCCGCCAGGTCAAACGCGCGCACACCCCGCTCGTAGGAGCCTTTGATGAGGGCCTCGAATTTTTCTTTTCCCATCCGCGTGTGATTGGACTGCCGGTTTCCGCCGCGCATGCCCGTCCCCAGACAAACGCGCGACGTTTTCAATTTCGTTTGGCCGAGTCGAACCGTCTCGTAGGGGTCGAAACGCTGGATTCTCCCTTCTGCGGCCGCAACGAGTTTCGTTCCCAGAAGTACTCCGCCGACGCCGGCGAGGGATTGTCCGATAAATTCGCGACGTTTCATTTGCATAGATCAATCAGTGTTTGATGTTGGGGAGAATCAAGAATTGACCGCGGTCAAAGCCGCGAAGGTTTGAGCGTTCCGCCGAATGGAATCCCATTGGGAAACCGCCAATGCACGCGAATGGACGCTAATTCCAAGATCATGGGCAGCTTAATTGACCTTTGCGACCCCTGCCCGCAGTGCGCGGCCGGAGATTCGTTTCCGGCAGTTGGCGCTCCCGCACTGGCACTCGAATTCAGGCATGAGTTCGTCGTAAAACGTTCCGTAGTCAATGGTGATCTCCTCGTCGGGTGAGATGTCGCGCAAGGCTACGACATCCAGGCCGGCAAACGCGGTATTGGGATCGCACGAATGGTTCTGCGGCGCCCAGTGAGACGGATTCCTGTCCCAGAAAATGTAGGCTCCGTCGCCCACCGGATAAGCGAAGCGCCGGAAAACTTCTTTGGCCCCAGCGTCCCAAGTGCGTTCCACGTGGGACCAGGTCGCGATGTGTTGGGCTCGCCCTTCACCGGCGAAGACAATCTCCCCGCGGGCGATCTTGCGGGATGCGAAAGTTCCGTAGCCGTTCGTCCCGCGCCGGACGACGTACGGTTTCTGTTTTCGTGCGTGCCGCGCCAAAGCCTCATCGATGATTCGGCTCAAGAATCCAGCCTGGCCCAAACCGTCATGCTGCAAAATGTAATCGGCCGATCCTTGATGGCCTTGGCGGTAAAAAACCGAACAAGTGAAATTCACCTCCAGGAAATGAAGCGTATTCTCCTTCGAGAACCGGAAATCCATGCGAGCGTAACCCTCGCCGGAGAATCCTCGGAAAACTCGGCACGCCGCGTCCTTCAGCCGCTCGGCCAGTTGCGTCTCTGCGCAAGGGACATTGCACTCCGGATGATACTGCTTCACTTTCAGATCGTAGGTCTTGAAGCGCTCGCCGGCTGGAAAGACAAATTCCAGCGGCCGAAGCGCCAGCGGCAGCCGCGCTGGATCCGAGCTGGCGCAGACCAGGACGGTGAATTCCCGACCGTCAACGAACTCCTCAATCAGGGCGCTTCCGTATTCCTCAATCAAAGCGCCGGCCTTGTGCTTCAACTCGTGCACATTCTGCACCAGCGAGTCCTGATCGATCCCAATGCTGTCGCCCGCGCAGTCCGGCTTGACGAACAGCGGGAATTTGAGAACCGAACACGCCGCGGCGATGTCCTGGTCGGTTTGCACCATCCAGTAGGCCGGGGTGGCGATGCCTTCGGACTCCGCCACCAGTTTCATGAGGTGTTTGGGTGGATCGTAAAGATCGGCAGTCGGCCCCGTGTACGGGAGGTTGAACTGTTCCAACGCCAGGATGACGTCGATCGAAGGAACGTCGGAGTCGAGGTAGCCTTCGCACAAGTTCACATAGACATCGAACGGCTGCTTTCGGAGTTCCCGAATCTGGCGAAAGGTCGAAACCTTTCTGAGGAAGGCATGATGGAACTCGTGCTCCGGAAGCAGGGGTGACAAATTCCGAGGCGGATCGTAATGCCGGTAGTCGCAGGACGACCCTTCGTAAGACGGTTGGAGCACGCAAATCTTCATCGAAAGCGGTCAAACGCATCCTTCAAAATCAGCGAAACAACTTCAACGAGGCTCGATCCGCTCAGCCGGAGAATCGCTCCGATCGAGGTTTCCTCGTCCTGAGAAAGCTCGCAGTTGGAATTGATTTCCAGCACGTAAAGTTCGCTTGTCTGTTGGTCCATCCGAATATCAACCCGCGCGTAGCCGGTTCCGCCGACCGCATGGTAAGCGCGAATCGCGGTCTTGGCCAGCTTCTCTTGCATGGTTGAAGCAGTTTTTGAATGGCGCACAAACGGTTCGCCCTCCGGCAAGCGCGATTCCTCCTTGAATTCGTTCCAGTAACGATCGCGACTCAGAAATCGTTCCGCTGCCGGTAAGGCAGAGTGAAAGTTGCGTTCCACCGCCGGAAACACGCGGACGCCTTCGAGTTGCTCCCGATCCGCGACGAGAAAGACGGTGAACTCCGGCCCATCCACGAAGCGCTCCGCGAAGACCATCGAAGCAGCACCCCATTCGCGCTTCTCCTCTTGATGCAGACGGCAGACTTGAGCGCTCGCCGACTCCGCGTCGTGAACGACGGAGCGGAGGCTGATGCCCACGCTGGCGGCGGAAATATCCGGTTTCACAATCGCCGGATATCCGAGTTCTGCGGTCAATCGGGCGAGGTCTTCGGGGAGTTCTCGGATCGCCACAAACGGAGGAGTCGCGACCCCGTGTTTCATGAACAGGTTCTTCATCCGGAGCTTGGAGGTCGTCGCTTCGTAAAAGGCGGCCGAAGCGCCGGTGAAGCCCACGCCCGCGGCCTCCAATTTTCTGGGCACGGAAAGACCGGGGAATCCATGAAGTTCGTCGCCGTCACATAGATTGAAGACAACCAGGTCCGCCGCGCCGCGAGGGTTTTGTACTTCCTCCATCGCGCGGTCCAATGTGCTCTGCGCGATCGGCACCCATCTCCAGTCCAGCTCCAGGCGCTCGAACCATGACTTCACCTCCGCGCGGTAGGACGCCGTATCATATTCCGGGCTTTCCAGGCGGCCCTCGCGGATCGCGTACGGAATGAACACGTGGACCTGCGGCTTCCAAAGAGAGAAGTTTCGGTTGCTCATCGAGTCCGTGATTAACCGCAGCACGCGAGCGCTCCGGCCGTCAAGGGCAAAGTCCGCCCAATTGCCCAATTCGCATTGTGCAAAAGAGTGAAGCTTGCGTATCTTGCACGAGCAGGAATTCAGTCATGTGCCGATCCTTTACGATACGCGCTGGACGAGATTGCAGGGTCACGACTGAGCGCAAGTCCGCTTCGTGGCCCGCGCGCTGTTTTCAGTGGATGACCTCGCGCTCGCTTCCGGCGGTGTTCTGGTCTATTAGCGCCGGCGCGTTGGGCGCTCAGCCGCTGGATCTGGTTCAAGACACCCATACCTGGGTGAAGCGGAGTCCGCTCGAGGCAACGCCCGTTTCACCCCGGCTCGGATACGAAGGCGCGTGCGCCTGGGACAACGTTCATCTTCGGCTGATTCGATATGGCGGACACAACCAGGGCGGTGGCGGCGAGCAACACGCGGAGCTTTGGACGTATGATCCGCTCACCGCAAAATGGGAATTGAAAGAGCCGAACACCTCCCCGCCGGGAGTTTGTTGCGCGCAACAAAATGTCTTCGATCCCATTCGAGGACGGTACCTCCGCTTTCCCGCGTTCAGCGGCAGCCACGGCTGGCAATGGTGGCGGGAGATTTATTTGAACGATTCCTCCGTGTGGTCTTATGACCTTGGGGAGAATAAGTGGCGCAATCTCCGGCCGCTCCCGGCGCCAACGCCGCGTCCTTTGCGCTGTGCGTCCTGGGATTCCGACCATCAAGTCACGGTGCTCTTCGGCGGCGAAGGAAGCAGCGAGGGCACGTGGGTCTATGATCCCTACGCCAACACCTGGACGCGGATGAATCCGGCAACCCTGCCCGCTTTCCGCAGCGGAGGCAACATGGCTTACGATTCCACGCACAAGCTCCATATCCTGTTCGGTTCTCAATTTACCGACGACCCGCACACGTGGGCTTACGATCTTGCCAAAAACGAATGGCGCGACTTGAAACCTTCAAGAATGCCACCGACCGATAAAAACGACGCCGTGCTTACGTTCGATCCGATTGGCAAGGTGGTTCTCGCCGTCGTCAAGATCACCCAGGGCGAGGACGAACAGGCCACTCACCGCCTAGAAACGTGGGCCTACGACACGGGTTCGAATCGCTGGACTCAAATGAACCCGCGGCCTGAGCCCAACCCGACCAGTAATCGCGCACGGGTCTTGATGTTTGCGCCCGAGTTGAATGTCGCGATCCTCGAGAATCGGACCCACGGAAAGATCAGCAACGAACAGCAAATCTGGACCTACCGTGTAGCAAACTGCACCTCGGATAGCTCTCTGCAGCCGCCGAGCAGAATTCGAGTGAAGACCGACCCGCATGGCGCCACGCTCGCCTGGCAGGCCAGTTCTTCCACAGAGGTGGCGCGTTATGAAATCCTGCAGAGCGAAACCGATTCGACGTGGAAGGCACGACACCAGCGGCTCGCCATGGTGGATTCCAAGGAATCGAGTTGGCGCGGTTCCGGAGTGAGGCGTGGTCTGGTGACCTACTTTGCCCTTCGTTCTGTGGCGGCCAACGGGAAGCTGAGCCAGTTCAGCATGAAGGTGCGCACCCAGCCTCCCGTTCCCGAAGACCCTGTTGCCTCCGTTCTTTCATCGGAGAAAATCGAAATCACCTGGCAATCCTGCGATGACGCCGTCGGTTACCACGTCGAACGCGCACTCGTGGAAGTGCGGACGGAGGATCAACTCACGCGTTTGAAAAAGCAGACGCCGCCATTGGTCGAGCCATCGGTGGGTGCGATTCGGCGGGTCGGCCAATTTATTCGTCTCACCTCAACGCCGATCGAAGAAACGCATTTCACCGACGCCTTCATTGATCTCTCCAAACCGAAGCCGTTTCAAGGCGAGGCGCTCTATGAGCGCACATTCAGCGCCGAACAGATGGACGAGCAAGGGAAACCGTATCGTTTCGCCGTCTATGCTTATCGCGTCCGGGCTGTGAATGCGCTCGGCGTCGAAAGCGGCCCATCATCCTTCTGTCTGACGATCCCCAGCGCGCCGCAATGGTTTTTCTCGAAGGAGGAAGGAACGAGATGCCATCTCAAATGGGCGGCCAATCCGGAGAAAGGAATCAAAGGCTACCGCGTCTATCGGATGAACGGCCGCTACGACAAAGACCCGATTCCGCGTCTGACGCCGGAGCCGATTTCGAAGCTCAGCTACCGGGACGCTGATGCCGGCAAGACAGCCCGGCGCTATTACGTCGTCGCCGTGGATGCGCTCGGCCAGGAAGGATTTCCCTCATCGCCGGTTTGGTTCGAGCGCGAGTGGAAACGGTTTTATCTGCCCTTCACGGGTGAGTGGCACCAGTAG
>JACPRI010000243.1 GCA_016190065.1 Verrucomicrobiota bacterium | reverse complement strand
CAACTAGATGCCCTGAATCCGAACGGTGACTGGAAGCTCTACCTCCAAGATACTTCCCCTGGTGAATCCGGAGTTGTCGCGGGCGGTTGGACCGTCAGCGTTAGAACGGCCAAAGTAGTGTGCTGCGGCGATGGGCAAACTAGCCCCACGATTGCACAGAATAACGAAGGGCATGCAGCAGGTGCTACAGGCGCTCTTCTTCTTCCTAAGAACCAGCCCGACTTTGACTCGTTAAAGATCAGGACGGGACTTGAAAGGGTAGCGCCAAGTTTTCGGAATATCACAGTCGAGGAGGACAACATCTTCCAGAGCGTAGCCACTGCCGACATCCCCTCCGGCAAGGTGAAGGTTGCGGCATCCGCGCTTCCGGGATACACAACCACAGGTGATGTGCCGGCGTTCATCCGCATCGCTGATTTGGAAACTGCCGCCGCGGACTTGGTCGTAACGGCCACTTCTGGGAACGAGAACCTGATTAAGAGTTCTAACATCAAACTGACTCGCGACGGCACTGGTGTCGCTGGCAGCGATAGCGTGCGGAAGTTCGCGGATTACAAAGTTGATTTCAGGCCCGAAGACAACGCGTTTGGCACGACAACGGTCACGATCACCGTCACAGACGGTTCCGGACGCTCCGGGAGCGCCGTGTTTAACCTAACGGTCAACTCAGTAAACGACCTGCCGACGTTTGCTAGCTTCCCGAGAAATCAGGCCCTTAACGTCGGCACAGCCAGCCCGGCGTTGCCGTTCACCGTATCAGATATCGAAACCGCGGCCATCAATCTGATCGTGACGGCCGAGACAGCTAATGCAGCCGTAATTCCAAACCAAAACATTTCATTGAGTGTCGATTCAGTCGATCCTGGCAAGCGCACGATTTCGGTAATTCCGGCCAGTTCTTCGGAGTCGGGCAGCGCTACGATCAACGTTGCGCTCCGAGACGCGCCTGGAGCCACTCCGACTCTAAACACAATAGTATTCGATTTTTCGACCGTGGCCGGGAAGCCGACCATTTCACCGTTTGGCGCTGAAACGACGGATGAAGACACAGCCAAGACCCTTGGCTTCACGCTTCGGTCAGGATCATCAACGCCTGTGGACAATCTCGCACTGTCGGCGTCCATCGTTTCGTCGAGTGTGAGCGGATTGATTCCGGCGTCTAATGTTACTTTTGGTGGAAGCGGCACAGAACGAACCATAACCGTCAGGCCAGCCGCCGATTTGTCTGGAACCACCACGATTCGGATCACCGCCGCCGATGGAACCGTGACAAATACTAGGGATGTGGCAATCACCGTCAGTGAAGTTAACGACCCGCCTACGATCTCGACGATCGCCACCCAAACCATCAGCGAAGATACGGCTAGTGCAGAGATCGCGTTCACGATTGGCGACAAGGAAACGGCGGTGGCCGAGTTCACCGCTCCGGTGACAGATCCACAGACCACGGGGTCCAAGAAAATCACGGTGGCCTCCTCGGTGCCGACAATCATTCCAGCTACCTTCCGAGCTTCCGGATCAACTGCTGCCGGTATCATCATCGGCGGGAGCGGCGCGGATCGAACGATCAAACTAACACCGGCGGCCAATGCCTTTGGTCGAACGATAATTACGATTAGTGTCGAGGACGGTGGCAGAACTGGAGACAGCGGTGACCGCAAGGTCACTACCAGCGCCTTCAGCGTGTTTGTCAACGGGGTCAATGATCCGCCAACCATTGGCATATCCGGTGGCGCTGAGCTCGCTCTCGAGGTTACCACGGCCCATGGAACAGCAGCCGACGGTACCGCAGAAGGCGGTGATACGGCTGATCAATCGGTCAGCACAGATATTCTAAATGCCTCAGATAACGCCACAAATCCACCTGTTGCGATGACCATTAACGAGGACGGAGGCAATGCTGCGAATCCAAACGGGCGGTTCGTCGATGGCGATCCGGCCAAAGATGTCGTAAAGCACTGGCTTCGTCTGAAGAACATGACGCCAGGCAACGAGCAGGGCAGTCCAGCGAACGTTACAGCAGAGACAGACCAGCAGGTTACAATAACTGCGACCACCGACAGCCCAAATCTGATTAAAGACCTGAAGATAACAGATAATAGCACCAATCTTGACGACGATGATGCAAACACGAGTTTCGTGCGAATATCGAGTCGGCAAGACCGCGGGTTCAGGTTTGTGCCAGTGCGAAACGCCTACGGAACAGCCATCGTCACGCTCACGTTGACAGACAATGGTGTCGGTGGGGTTAATACGACCGTGCGGAAATTCAAGATTGTCATTCGACCGAAGAATGACGCGCCCTCGCTCGACGCAATATCGAACATCGGACTCGCACCAGCAGATGCCGTGTCGAGCAATCAGGCTCTCCAAGTCCCGATCAACCTTAGCGACCTCGAAACATCGAAGGCAAACATGTCATTCAGCGCTTCAGTGAGCACTCAGGCCGGAGAAGCCACAGTTGACTCGGCAAATGTGACAGTTGATCCAACACGGACAAGGTTGGCGATCGTCCCGATTGCTGCGAAAGTGGGAACTGCGAGGATCACCGTCACGTTCACTGATCGTGGAGCCAACGATGCGGCAGCCGCCGGCGATCAGATAAATCCGCTTCAGGCGCAGCGCATCTTTGACATCAGGTTCGACAACATTGCTCCGAATAACCCGCCGAGCTTCACACTGAGCACGACGCCGGCCACAGATCCGGTCGCAATCTCTATCGATGAAGACACCGTAGCAACCGCGAATGTAACCGCGATTACAGATGAGGCAAGGACTACCGATGGCGTGACGATGAGTGGTCAATCCAGCAATCAGAGCCTCGTCAAGGATGAAAACATTCTCTTCGGTGGCAGCAAGACCGATGCAGCAAGGACACTCGCGATTGTTCCAGAGGCCAACGCGAACGGCAACGTGACCATTTCGATTCTGGCCACCGATAAGTTTGGCCTTTCATCGACACCGAAGACCATCGCACTGTCGATAAGGCAGGTCCAGGATGCGCCGACGATCACGCTAAATACGGCCGGATCTGGAGACGCAACGACGAAGTGGAGTTCGCCGGGTGGTATTTCCACGTTCACAGCCAGAGAGGATGATAATCCTGTCCAGGATCCCAGGACATCATCGAAGCGGATTGAAGTCAACGTAAGCGACCCTGAGACAGCGACCGACAGCCTTACCGTGACGGCCATTTCCAAAGTGGACACTGACGGCGACGTTGACCCGAATGCCGCGGATTCAGCGGTCGTTCCGCCGGGTAACATTACCATTAGCTCCACGGGGAGCACCCGGACCCTGACCATAGTTCCGGCGGCAAATCGCAGCGGCACGGCGGGAATTAGGGTTACGGTGAGAGATGGGAATGCGCAGGAAACCAGGGTGACATTCAACATGGTGGTAGAGTCGGTCAATGATGAACCGACAATCTCACAGCCCTCGAATCTCACTATTGATGAGGATTACAACAATAACCAATTGGTGAGCATCGGCTTGACTGGAATCAATGCGGGTGGGAGCGAGACCGATGGCAATATCCTGATTGCCGCAAAAGTCGTCGATAAGGGAACGAATCCTGACGACAATACGAACAATCTGATGGAGCAACTGTCTGTTGACGATCTCTCCAATGATGCAGGCAGCGGCTACAAGGGATCTCCCAGCAAATCGATCACCGACCCGGCGGTCCCTGCAACCGCAACGCTTAAATTCCGACCGATACCCGGGAAATACGGGCAATCCACAATTTTTGTGCGGGTCAGGGACAGCGCAGGAACTGCTCGCGACGGAGACGAAGAGAAAACTGTAACCTTCGATGTGACTGTTCGTGAGATTAACGACAAACCGACAATCAGTGAAATTGCTGATCAGACGGTGCCGCAGGATGGAGAAAAGGGACCGCTTGCCTTCGTTGTGCAGGACGACTCAAGGGAGACTGATGCATCACTTTTAACAATTTCCGCGAGTTCGGATAATCCCGGCTTGATTCCCAACACATCTAGTAATCTCCAGTTAACGGGGAGCGGACCAAACAGGGGAGTTATTGTCCGACCGGCGAAAGGAGCCTCCGGCACGGCGAACGTTACGGTTACCGTAAGTGACAAAGGAAAGAGCGATGGAAGCGGCGTTGAGAGCGCCAGCCGAACGTTCCGAGTTACGGTAGTGGCCGGTCAAAATCCGATTATCAGCACGATATCGGCTCAAACGTTGAACGCGAATGCGTTTAGCGACCTGATTGAATTCACGGTAACAGATGCACAAACCCCAGCAGCAAACATCACGGTCCGTGGGGAGTCATTGAATACATCTGTCATCCCTGCTCAGAATCTCCAGTTTGGTCCTGTTGACTCGACAAATCCTACGCGACGATCCCTTATCATCAAAACGGAGACAACTCCAGGGAACGCGGATATTAGACTCACCGCCCGCGACGCGGATGGAAATGAAACCTCGGTGACATTTACGATTACGGTCAAAGGTGAGCCGCCTACGATCAGTGCGATACCGGAGCAAACCATTGCAAAAGGCGGCAGCACAGGGTCAATTCCATTCACTGTGGCTGACAAGGAAACATTCCCTGGATTCCTGCGTGTGACGGCGCGATCCTCGAATCAAGTATTCGTTCCAAACAGCAACGTTGTAGTCGGCGGCAGCGGTAGCAGTCGCACGATAACGGTGACCGCGGCAGCAAATCAAGAGGGGTCCGCCACTATCACGGTGAGTGTGACGGATAACGAAAGTCAGACAACCACACGGGACTTCGTTGTTAAGACGCCGGATCCGAGGAATGATGCGCCAACTGTTACATCGATTGCTAATCAATCAACAGACGTAGGGGTGCCGACACAGGTGCTGTCATTCTCGATCGGGGACGATCAAACTGCTGTTGGATCACTGGTTGTGACCGCGACATCGTCAAACAAGACGCTCGTGCCTGACGCAAACGTGTTCCTTGGCGGATCGGGTGCAACCAGGACCGTATTCGTGCAGCCTGCCGCAGGTCTGGATGGCACAACGACGATTACGGTGACAGTGACGGACAATGGCCCTGGAGCACCGAAATCAGCAAGCACGTCCTTTACGGTAACCGTATCCGCGAACGAAAAACCCACGATCTCGGCGATCTCTAGCCAGACCACGGAGAGGAACCGGCCAACATCTTCCATTTCGTTCAGTGTTGGCGATAAGGAAACCGCTGTCGGCTCGCTTACGGTGGCGGGAGCTTCAAGCGACGCAAACATCGTTGCAAGCTCTGGTATTGCACTCGGTGGAAGTGGCGCAAGCAGAACGGTGGTAGTAACGCCTGTTGCTAACGCAGTTGGAAACGCGACTATTACGCTCACGGTTACTGACGGGGGCGGAAAAACTGCAAGCACGAGCTTTACAGTTACGATTACACAGCCTCCAGCAGTGAAGGGAGACTTCGATGGAGATGGGCAGTCCGATCTCCTGTTCCAGGATAATGATGGATTTCTGGCTACCTGGCTCATGAGTGGAACTACCTTGTCATCGGCTGGATTCACGCTGCCAAGCAACGTTGGCGATGCGGCGTTCAGGGTCGTAACCAGCGGTGATTTCAATCGAGATGGAAGCGACGACATTATCTTCCAACACACTGATGGAACGCTCGCGATCTGGTTCATGAGCGGCACGCTGCAAAACAGCGCTGCCCTAATCAATCCTAGCAACCCAGGTGACAGCCGCTGGCGTGTTGTTGGTTCCGCGGATCTCAACAGAGACGGGAAGCTTGACTTGGTATTCCAGCATGGTGATGGCACGCTCGCTGTCTGGTACATGGATGGCACGAGCCTTAGCTCCGCGGCACTCCTGAGTCCTGCCTCTCCGGGCGACGCGAAGTGGAAAGTAGTTGGAGTTGGTGATCTCACTGGAGATGGGCGTGAGGATCTTGTTTTCCAATACTCCGATGGAACACTGGCGTTGTGGGCCATGAATGGCACCACTCTGACAACGGCTAGCCTGCTCAGCCCATCGAATCCGGGAGCTGGTTGGAGAGTTGCCGGCACAGGCAAGATATCCAAAGCCTTCACTGCCACATTGACTGGTGCAGCGGAGCGCCCGGCTCCGGTCAACACAACGGCGACTGGCTCGGGCAAGCTGACGATCGTAGGCAATCAGTTGTCGTTTAACATTACTTATTCAGGGCTGTCAGGTGTTGCAACGGGTGCGCATATTCACCTGCCTGCAACCACTGAACAGACCGCCGGAGTTTCGATCAACTTCCAGGCGTTCAATGGCGGCGCGTTCGGCACATCGGGCAGTCTGGTTGGCTCGGTTACTCTAACTGCCGACCAACTCGCCGCGATTGTCGGTGGTCAAGCTTACGTGAACGTTCACACGGCAGCGAATGGTGGCGGAGAAATACGAGGCCAAATTGTTGCTGATACCGCGGCGGCCAGCAAGGTTGACTTGCTCTTCCAGAGCGCCACGCGAGACTTGGCAGTTTGGTTTATGGATGGAACAAAGCTCAGTTCTGCACAACTCCTGACACCAAGCAACTCGGGCGGAACCTGGACCTTGGTAGCGCCCAAGTAACACATTCAGACTAAGAAATCGGAACCACCCCGAGGCACGCCCCGGGGTGGTTTTGCTTTGTACTTCGGATAATCAGCCATGAGATCAGACGAATGGCGGCTATCGAGATAAGAAATCTCCGTCTTGATTTGAGGGAGTCTGAGAACGTTCTTCGTGTCATCGAGAATCTCAGTTTGTCGATTGACGAAGAAGAGATTGTTAGCCTGGTCGGAGAGAGCGGCTCTGGAAAAAGTCTGACGGCGCTCTCTCTTGTGCGATTGATTGCCTGTCCTCCTGCTCGATTCAGCGGCGGAGAGATACTTGTTGACGGGCGTGACGTTCTGCAGATGACGAAAGCGGAACTTCGGGCGATACGAGGGCGCGTTGTCAGCTATGTCTTCCAGGAGCCAGGTGCGTCGCTGAATCCAGTTTTGACGGTGGGCCAGCAGATCAAAGAAGTCCTGAGACTTCACTGTTCCGAGGAGGCTAGAGATGAGGATGTGGGGCGTTTGCTCAGGCTGGTTAAGATTCCTGATCCACAGTTGCGAATGAATGATTATCCGTATCGGCTTTCCGGGGGAGTGCAACAGCGGGTGGTGCTAGCCATGGCACTAGCCGCACGCCCTAGACTTTTGGTCGCGGATGAGGCGACAACGGCCTTGGATGCGACCGTTCAGACCCAGATTCTCGATCTGTTGAAGGAGCTTAGGGATAAGCTTGGAATGGCCATACTGCTTATCACGCACCATCTCGGTGTTGTGCGCGACATCGCCGATCGAGTCGCAGTTATGTATGCTGGTCAGATCGTGGAAATGGGGCCCACGAAAACGCTATTGCTGCGGCCCCTGCATCCATACACGCGGGGATTGATTGAATGTGTTCCCAGGCTGGGCGCCACCGCCGGGCATTTGCGCGCAATTCCTGGTCAGGTTCCGCGTCTGGGTTCGTATCCACAGGGGTGCCGTTTTCATCCCCGCTGCGCTTGGGCACAGTCCGACTGTTCGACCAGGGAACCTGATCTTGAGGAGATCGAACCCGGGCACTGGGTGCGTTGCCCTTATTGGAAGCTGACTTCGACGGACACCGGACACGAGCACCGCTGATGGCCCTACTTGAAGTTCGCCGGCTAGCCGTTCAGTTCCCGATTGGGGAGCGCCTGTTCCGTACAGCCAAGCGCGTCCTTCGCGCGGTGGACGACGTGAGCTTCGAAATCCATTCCGGCGAAAGCATGGGACTGGTAGGTGAGAGCGGTTGTGGCAAGACAACACTGGGACGCGCGGTGGTTCGTTTATCGGAAGCGGTGTCTGGCAGCATTTCGTTTGAGGGAGAGGACATCACGGCCTTGAAGTGCTCCACGTTGCGGTCTCGCCGACAGAGATTTCAAATGGTGTTTCAGGATTCGCATAGTTCTCTTAACCCCCGCATGACCGTGGAGGAGATTATCGGCGAGGCGATCGAAATCCACAGGCTTGCCAGGACCAGGGAAGTGCGGCGTCACCGGGTTATCGCATTGCTGGAGCAGGTCGGGCTGGATGCGACGCACCTTCGACACTACCCGCACCAGTTCAGCGGAGGCCAGCGGCAACGGATCGGAATTGCGCGTGCTCTGGCGGTTCAGCCTAAATTGATCGTGTGCGACGAACCCGTCAGCGCCCTTGATGTGTCCGTGCAGGCGCAGATCATCAATTTGCTTCGTGATCTCCAACAGTCGCGCGGGATTGCTTATTTGTTCATTTCGCATGATCTGGCCGTGGTCGAGCACTTCAGCCATCGAATGATGGTGATGTATTTGGGAAAGGTGGTGGAGATCGGCGATACAAAGCGAATCTGTCAGACGCCGAGACATCCATACACCCAGGCATTGATCTCAGCAGTCCTTGATATTGACCCTCATTCCAAGCGACGCCGAATCGTGCTTTCAGGTGAACCCCCGTCGCCAATTTCCCCTCCGTCCGGCTGCCCGTTTCATCCTCGTTGTCCGATTGCCGAGGATCGGTGCCGGAGCACTGCCCCTGAATTACGCCAAGTCAGCGAAGATCATCAGGTCGCCTGCCATCTGGCCTAATTTCGCGTCGCTTTTCATCAGGTCCGGGGATATGAATAGAGCGTGAGTATGGTTGAGGATCCGCTCCAACGTGCGCCGGGGCCGGAGATGCGTCCAAGCGCATGGCCGAAGGCCACGGCGTGGATGGTCATCGTTTTTCTCTTTCTCGCCGCGAGCATTTACGTTTTTCGATCGTTGCGAAATTGGCCAGGGGACATCATTGAGAAGACTGGCAACACCGTGGAGAAGGCCAGCCAGGCGTTGAAAGAGATCGCGGCGGCATTCAGCCAGGGCACGGTGACAACCTCGTTCATCAGCTATGCCACCAGCCTGGACGCGAATCACTACTTGCAGTTTGCGACGCTGAAGCAGAGGGAAGCGTTCACAAGAACTGACGAAGCAAGCACGGGCTTCGGCTATATTCCCCTTCCAGACGTCGTGATCGAAGCGCGGGCACCGGTAGAGTACACCTACTACATCGATTTCAACGCTCGTTGGGATCTGATTCTGCGGGACAACATCATCTATGTTCTGGCGCCTGCGATCCAATTCAACGAACCGGCCGTGAACGCTTCTGAAATCAGCTACGAGATCAAGAAAGGCAGCGTGTTCAGGAATACGGCGCAGGCCAAAGAGAATCTTAAGAAATCCATCATGTCCATGGTCCACCGGCGGGCGAGGGAAAACGTCTCGCTGGTTCGTGAAACGGGGCGCAAAGAGGTCGCCGATTTCGTTGAGAAATGGCTGGTCAAGTCCTTTGCCGATGGACACAAGTATCCGGTGAAAGTGTTCTTCGCGGATGAGACGCTGCCTCCGGATTTCAGAATTGTCCCCAGCCCGACCGATTAAAGCTTTCCTGCTACTGCCCTGGCAAGCGTGGAATTCTCTGAACTCCCGGTCCCGCTGGAACGGGAATTCCAGGCGGTGCAGCGCCCGGTGCCAGCGTGGTATTGGGCAAACCCGGAGTAGGAGGAAGCGCAGGATTCGCCATGCGCTGAATCTCCATCATGATCACTTGCTCCTCGGAACTCATCGTGCTTTTGGGCATGGGCTGTGGCGGCAAATTCGATACCGGCGTCCCGCTGAATCCATACGCTGTCGAACCGGATTGGCCTGTCTGAAGCCTTGGAGTTCGGGAAGGAATGGTGGTTATCCCGGACGGGGAAGAGGACATTGGTGCAACACCCGGCATGACGGGCATGACGTTGACCCCTCCTCCAGGCACCGGCACTGATCCAGGCGCAATACCAGGGACACCTGGCGCGCCAGGCGTGGCAGCAATCGGCGCAGGCGGAGTGGTCGGCGGCGCGACTCCGTGTGTGGCGAAGGTCATCAGAGTCTCCGTGCCAGCGGTGCGGATGCGGACACTCTTCGCCGCGTCGTCGATGGCCACGACTTCGATTCCGTCTTTCTTTTCCTCCACACCCAAGCTGAAAAACTCGGGGGCCTTGCTTTTAGGATCGGTCGCCATGAAATAGGCTTTGAGTGATCCAAACGAAGTGATTCCCGTTAATTTCAGATCGTTTTTGGCCTGCTCTACGACGGGTTGCGGCACAGGCTGTGGCGGCGGCGGCGGTTTCAGGCCAAACGGGTTCCGTTCGGCTATTGTCTTGTACGGATGATCCGCTGGACTATTGTCATTTGCCGGCACATCGGCACCGCAGAGCCCAGGCAGACTCGCGATGACGCATGCCGCCATGATCTCATATCGATTCATGATCGTAGTATAGCGCACAACGTGATTAAACACCACCCGCGGCAATCGGTTGCCAGGCTGTGGAAGTGGCACAACTGGAGTAATGAATTGCTGGCTGCGCCCGATCAATCTCCGTAAATCCACGAATCCATTCATCCAACAATCCTTCGCGCCCACGTGCGATCAATACGCGGCCTGCACGCCTTTCACGGAGTGCCGCTTCATCCAGGGCATCAACGAACGCAGGCGCCCGCCGACTTTTTCGATGGAATGCATTTCCCCCTTTTTCATCAGGGCATGGTACTTCTTGTAACCGGATTGATATTCCTTGACCCAGCCCTTGGCAAACTTTCCGGACTGAATCTCTTTCAGCGCCGCTTTCATTCGCTTTCGCACGCTGGCATCGATGATCTTCGGGCCGATGCTCACGTCGCCCCATTTGGCTGTTTCCGAAATGGAAAAGCGCATTCCGCTGATCCCTGACTCGTTGATCAGATCCACAATCAACTTCAGTTCGTGAAGGCACTCAAAATAGGCCATCTCCGGTTGGTAACCGGCTTCGACCAACGTCTCGTATCCGGCTAGAATCAGCGCCGTCGTTCCGCCGCAAAGCACGGTTTGTTCCCCAAACAGATCGGTCTCGGTCTCTTCCTTGAAAGTCGTTTCGATCACGCCCGCCCGCGTGGCGCCAATTCCCTTGGCCCAAGCCAGCGCGACTCCCTTGGCTTGCTTGCTCGGATTCTGGTAAACCGCAATCAACGAAGGCACGCCTTTGCCCTCGGTGTATTGCCGGCGCACGATGTGGCCGGGACCTTTCGGCGCCACGAGAATGACGTCCGTCTGCTTCGGTGGCACGACGGTTTTGAAGTGAATGGAAAATCCGTGAGAAAAGAGCAGCGTCTTTCCTTTGGTTAAGTTGGGTGCGATGTCTCTTTCGTACGCCGCAGGCTGCTTGGTGTCAGGCAGAGCCACCATAATCACGTCGCCGCGCCGAACCGCTTCCGCCGTGCTGACGACCTCAAAACCTCTTTCTTTGGCGACAGGGATGGATTTGCTGCCTTCGTAAAGGCCGACGATCACGTCGAGTCCGCTGTCCTTCAGATTCAGAGCGTGAGCATGGCCTTGGGAACCGAAGCCCAAAACGGCCAAGGTTTTGTGCTGGAGAATGCTCAGGTTTGCGTTCCGGTCGGTGTAAACTTTTGCAGGCATTGGGTTGTTCTTGAGTTGAGGGTTGAGAGAGGGATCCGGGGTTAGGAATCGGTAATCAGTAATCAGTTTTCAGTAGTCAGCCGTGCAGAGCCTGCGTTTCACGGATTCACCCACACCGCGGGCCGCTCGAAGCACAAGCCGGGTTTAAGTCCTTCGGAATCTATCATTTTCTCGGCAGTGCCACTTTACCCGTTCGGGTGAGTTCCAGAATCCCGAACGCTCGCATCAATTCCACGAATTTCTCGATCTTGCTTTCGCCGCCGGTAATTTCGATCGTCAGGCTTTCCGGTTGCACATCCACGATTTTGGCGCGGAAAATATCCGTAATTTGCATCACTTCTGCTCGAGATTCCGAATTCACAGAAACTTTCACGAGGACCAACTCGCGGTCGATATATTCGTAATCACGGAAATCCTGAACTTCGAGGACATCGATCAGCTTGTTGAGCTGTTTGACAATTTGCTCCAGGGTCGCGTCATCGCCTCGAGTGACGATGGTCATGCGCGAGGTGTTTGGATCCTGCGTGGGGCCAACATTAAGCGTGTCGATGTTGTAGCCACGACCGCTGAACAGTCCGGCGATCCGTGTGAGCACCCCAAACTTATTCTCCACCAAAACCGAGATTGTGTGCCTCATAAAAAATGAAACCCGCATTCCGTCTGGAATAGCGGGCGACCTGCGAGCGATATACCGAAGCCTCAGGCCGCGTTAGTCAACGACGACTACCACGACTAGTCCAAGAGCTTCGGCCGAAATCTGCATTGGCGCGAAGGTAACAATCGCGCCACCCCCGGTCAATAGGTTTTTCCGCCGGTTGTCTCGATAGATTTCGATTCGAACGCTGGGAAAGAAGGTATTCTAAAACAAAATAGGCGACCCCACTCAGGGTCGCCTTAGCGTGGAACGAGGGACTGCCTATTCGTTCTATCTGTCACTTGTTCCTTAAGCAGCGGCTGTGCCTTCTCAAGTTTGAGATTTCTGCACGAACCGCGGACCGAAAAGGGTGCCAAACGGTCAATTCAGCGAAGGAATCTGAAGTCACTTAGCCGGATTTGAATCATCATTAGAAGTTGTCACGGTAACGCAATGGGGCGTGTTCCGGTTGTGGCGGCTCACGGCGGAATGTTCGGCGGACTTGCGTCCAAAGACCTCGGAAGAGCGCAATGGGCCGGTCTGCGGACTCAATATCTCCAGAACAGGTCACGAGGCTCAAACTTCTGTTGAGAGCCCAAGCCTCGAGTGGCCCGTTGGCTTAGGGCGAACGCATCCGGGCAAGCCATTGTCCCGCCGGAAGAGGCTCTTGGCTCGACCACAGCGCCACCACGTTCTCAACGGCCGTTAATTTTAATTCGCTCTCCGGAAATCGCTCCACCCAAGCGGCTGCTTCTCGCGGCTGCTGTTGCGTCCAACGTTGTGCGATTTCCACGATGGCATCGGATTGCAGCCGGCCCGAAGGCAATTCCGTCACCGCCAATGTGGCGGCTGAACCTGGATCGCGGTCGCTCCACGCTTTGGCCACGGCTGCCAAAACTTCCTCGCGCAACTTGCTGTCCTCAATTTGCCGCGCCCATTGCGCCGCGCTTGGACCGTCCAGCGAGCCCCATTCCATCGCGGCGTGGCGGACCAGTTCATCGCGTGGCGCGTCGGGCGGGAGATCTGCCGCCACCTGCAGGGCCTCGACTGGCTCGGTCCGGATCAATTCATAACCGATGGCACGCAGAGATTGATGTTTCTCGGTTTCGTCCGGCAGTTGTCGCGCCCAGGCCACCGCTGCAGAAGGCTCAAGATTACCCCATTCAATCGCTACACCGCTTAGGGCTTCCTGGCGGAGCGAGCCAGTCGGCAGTTGCTCGGCCCAAGCGGCTGCGGTTTGAGCTTCGTTCGCCGCCCAGCGGCGGAGCAACCGGACACTCAAATCTGTGGTGACTTCCGATGAATCAGTGCTTTGCAGAAAGGCCAGGGCCAGTGGGATTTCGCTGGGGGCGATGTCGTTCATGGCGTCCAGCATAAGTTCCTCGCGTTTGATTGGGTCAATTTCAATTTGAATGACCTCCAAGGATTGCATTAAGCGGTTCGAGAATGTGTGCAAAGCATCTGATGGGATGCTGGAGAATCCCGTCGGCCGCGGCCGGGTCTGGAAGCTCAGCCGCGCATCGTCTAATCTGGCGTTTGCGGTGGGACGAGCGAGGTGCCTTTCGGCGAAGCTCTGCCTGTAATGCCTCACCAAGGGAGGTTGGCCAGGCGCGTCGGAAGCAGGTTGGCTCAAATGCAGCAGCGTGCCGAGGCTGACGGCGCACAGGAATAATCCTGTGATCCACCGCAAGACTGGCGGCCCACGTTTCAAACGCGGACCGTCGTGACGATTTCGTTTTGTGATAGCCATCCGCCTTACGCTCCGCCTGATTTATGGCGTTGCGGACACGTTGGTGAACGTGCCCGTGCACAGGGTCCCGTCCGCGTGACTATTCACCGCTAAACCGATATACACGCTCGTGGCCATCGTAATGGTTGCGGAACCAATCGTGGTCCAACTCGTCCCATCGGTCGAACGCGAGGCCGTGAACGTGCTGCCCGTGCGCACCAATCGCACCCAGTAAGGCGCGGTGATTCCCGCGTTGCCGGTGGCCGTGGATGCGCCGCCCGTGCTCGTCCGCCGGATGAACTCTGCTCCCACGGACGGCGTCAAGTTCACAAGCGCATGCGTCGAATTGGCATTGAGTGACTCACGAATCATGACTCCTGCCTTCGCATTGCTGTGCGTGTTTTGCAAGCTCGCCACCCTCGCCACCATCGTGCAATCGCCGCTGGCGCTCTGGTAAACAAAGCGAAATTCATCGGATGTACCCCAGATGTCCGCGCCGGAACCGTTGACCGTGAATGTGCCGCTGGAATAGCTGGCACTGCCCGCGGCTCCCACGGCGCCGATGTCCTGCGTCAACCACGGACTGGGAAGGCCGCCGCCCACGACCTGGCTCGACAACTGCAAATCGCCGAACGCCGACGTGTTGACGGAATTGTTGATGGTCCCCGCCCACATGGATTGATGCTCCCGAGTTCCCCCGTTGTCATCATCGTTGTTCCCGACATCAAACCCGATGACCGTCGAATCGGCGACGGGCGTGATCCCCAGATTGCTCCAGGGGATCGCGTACTCCACGGTGTAGCCTCCGGTGATTGCCGCCCAGGCATGCAGCACACCCGTCTGGCTTCCAATGCCGGCGAGACCGGTGTCGTTGTAGCCCTTGGTGAACTGCCGATCGAAGGAATCGTAAGTGGTGCCGTGATTATGGTTGGCGTCGATGTAAACCTCGACCGAATCGTCGTCCCAGGTGTTGCCTGAGTCATTGAAGAGATTCCCATCCAGCACCTTCACACCGACGTAGAGATAGGTTGAATTCCACAGCACGCCGAAGGTTGTGGTGTTGTTGGGCGTGCCGATCACAGCCTTGGCGACGTTCGCGCTCAACGACCAGACCGATTCATTCAAGTTGCCGTCCACAGTGATCGCCGCGGCCGTGGTGCTCGCCGAGATGGTATTCGGAGGGGCGGTTGTTCCAGTTCCTTGAATGTTGAAGTTGTAGGGATTCTCGTTCGAGTCGTTGTTGCCGAAACTGAGGCTGGCGCTGCGCGTCCCTGTTGCGCTTGGATCAAATCGCACTTGAAAAGTCGTGCTGCCACCGGCCGCCACGGAACTGGCTGGCTGCGCGGTCACGGTGAAGTCCGCAGCGTTCGCTCCAGAAATGGAAACGGCGTTGACCGTCAGGCTTGCGGAGCCCGTGTTCTGAACGGTGAACGTCCGGGTGACCGTGCCGCCGGTGACGGCGGCATTGCCAAAGTCCGTGTGATCTGAAGTGCTTGGCGTGGTGTCGCCGTCGGCGATATTGACTCCATTGCCTAGCACGTTGATTTCCGGGGCGCCTCCGCTGGCGGAGAACTCAAGGATCACGGGGTGATCGCTCAGGGTCAACGCGACCGAACTGACATTGTTCAGAGTCTGCGTCGCTGACGTGCCAACCGTTGGGTCATAGACTTTGACCGTGGCGTAAGTCGCCCCCAGATTCACTGTGATGCTGTTGTTACCGCTGGCTCTTTCGTTCCACACCGAAAGCTCGAACGTCCCATTGAGTTTCTGCATGAGGAGATCATGCACGGTCGCGGGTTGACTGGGGATCGAGTAATTGACTTGCCCGGGTGTGAACGAGGATGACGTATCCGCCAAGATCGTTGTCAGATTATGCAGATAGAGTCCCGACCGCTTCGCCGTGTAATCGGTATGGAACAATCCGAAACTGCCCTGGACCGCATCGTCTTTCAGCATGTAGATGAAAGTGTGTTTGAAGCCGCGTTTGAACTGAGACATATAGAGATTCAGAAAAAGCCTGCCTTGTTGCTCTTCGGTAATGCTGCCGGAGCCCGACGTCGTCCAGCCGGTCTCTGTGGTGACCTTCGGGAGCGTGGCACGCTGCGCTGAATTATAGCCGGCGAATCCCATGCGCCAGGTGACGCCGTACTCCGCGTAAATCCCGTCCACCCAGGACACCTGATCCGGAGACGCGTTCAACCAGGCCATATTATCGATGATGCTGGGTTGCCGACTGATGTAGTTGTGAACGTTCGCGAAGTCGGCGTATTGCGTGCCGGCCGGCATCAAGACTCCCGAAGGCAGCGGCGTTGGAATGGTCAGGTACTGAAGTCCGACATTGTTCGGTTCGGAGCCGCCGGCTTCACTCGAATGGAAGACGGGATAGCTTTGCAACACAGAATCGGCTTTGGCCGCGCTATAAAAATCTCTCTGCCATCGCGCCACCGGCAGGAAATCCCCAAGAGTTGTCGAGGTCTGGCCTTGATACGTGACCGCCCAATTGTTGGGTTCATTCGGGCCTTCCAAGGCCAATAGAGCGCCCGCATTCGCCAACTGCTTTGACTGGTCGATGAGACTGGCTATGGTCGCATCATTGGGACCGGACCGCACCAGGACGAATTTAGCGCCGGTTTGATTATGAACCGTAATAAAGTCCGGGATGCGGCTGGCGTTCTCATCGTCGCGGAGGTTCCGGATGCCGGCGTAGGTCACGATGGTCGCGACTTGCGATGGATTATCCGCGCCTTGACTCATGTGGGTGCAGACGCCGATGGAGTTTAGGAAATCATTGGCGCGGACGGCGGTTGTTTGCGCCAGAGCCTCATTGGCTGCAAATGCAACCAGTGCGCAGAAACCCAATAGGAGCAAACAACGCGGTTGCATCGTGGAGCGTTGGCTGCATCCCGCCATTGCGGGTGTAAACGCCAAGGCTCGTGGCAGTGTGGATTGATTCGCAGAGTTCATGGGATTCCTTTTCAGTTCGCTTCTCATTCGTTTTTTCATTCGAGGAAGTTGACCTTGAGATCGTTGAAAGTCGCCGCAGCCGCAGTCGTCGCCAGCACGACGCGGTCGAATGCTTGTTCCACAGTCACCGGCCCGGTGTCGGCCATCCACTCCGCTGGCTCGGTTTCCGTGGCCAACCAGACTTTTCCACGCACGCGCGACTTTCGGTTGTCGAGAAGGTCAACGATCAGCTTCGCGCGATAAGGGATGCCGGCGCCGGAAGAAACCGGGGCGCCGGCGATTTGCGTCGGAGGCCAGTCGGAAGTGAAAGCCACTTTCGATTGCAGGGCGCTGCTGGTTGAAACCTGCAGGCAATAGTACGGCTGGAGTTTTTCCTGCGCCGCCTGCCAGCGCGCCAAGCCCACGCCGAATCCCCAGGAGGTTCCTTGCGAGTTGCGGCCCGGCCCCGTCCGGCCCATGGTGATCAAAACCTCGACTGAGTAGCTGCCTTCCAAGGGCTGGAACTGGAAGGAGCGGCGCGAAGTCTCCACTTGCATCTGCTGGATCGATTCACGGCTCACGCGCCACATTTGATCCTCTTTGTATTCCGAGAAGAGTTGCAGCCGGACGGGAAGTGGGCCCAACAGCGGGCGTCCTCCGGTCGCCGGCCAGCTCCGCAGCTCAAGGCCTCGCGCTGCAACCGTGAACTCGCCCGCCATGGCCCGCACCGTGACGCCATCCCAGATTCGCTTGAGGTCCACTGCGCCCTCGGAGACCTCCAGCCAGGTGGAGTTTCGCCTGGCGGCAAGGGCAAACCGCGTGCCGATTACTTTCGTCTCCGCTTGAGGAGTTAGCACCACCAACGGACGCTCCGAAGGCTGCGGTGCAACCGTGCAGGCGATCGCACCTTGCCTTAACTCCACCTTCTTTCCCCGGCCGGGTTTGGCGAACTTCACCGCCGTGGCTTCTTTGACCTCAAGTTTGGTCGCTTCATCGCGATACTCGATCACGGCGCTTGCGCCTGGGCCTGTCTTGAGGACATCGCCGGATCGAAGCGTGGCGACGTCGCTGGCCGGCAAGGTCCGCCTGCCGCGTTGCACGATCGCGTCGCCGTTGGCGCTTCGGATGCCCGCGTGGATGGGCTGAGATCTCAAAGCGAAGAAGAAGCCCAAAACGAGCAAGACGACCAGGCAAGCCGTGACCGGCAGCCAGAAGGATCTGAGCAGGAAACGCGTTCGCTCGCGCAGTTCGGCGAATTTCAAGTTGGATGTGCCCGAAGAAAAAGGCGACCTTCCAGGTTCTCGCTGCCGAATATCCCTCATGAAATCGGCCTGAAACTGTGCGGACGACTTGGCGCGGAGCACGCTCACGACCGAGTCGATCACTCGTTGTTCTGAACGATCCGCGTCCAGCAAGACGCGCAGAGCGGCGTCCATCGATTTTTGAGCCGCGAGTTCTTCGAGCGCCTCCGGATGGTGCGCCAATATCGATTCCAGCTTGCGCTCGTCCTCCGGATCGAGCTCGCCTGCGAGCCACGCTGCCATCAACTCCTCAAGCTCGCCCTGGTTCATGCGTGCCTCTTGATCTGGGCGCGGACGCAGTTTCTCAACTGCTGGCGCAGCCGGAACAGCGTGGTGCGAACCCAGGCGGCGCTTTGGCGAAAGGATGCCGCGATTTCGTTCGTCGAACAGGAAAGGCGGTATTTGAAATCGAGCAAGCTGCGGAGGTTGGCGGGAATGCGTTCGAGGCACTTCTCCAACCACTCGGCTTCCCGGGAGACATATTCCGGCTGGTGCGCCTCGAGAACCTCGAACAAGCGGTGCTCGGTGTATTTCTGCTGATTGATTTTCTCCCGTTTGAAACGCTGAACTTCCGTGCGAACCACATTCGCGGCAATGGCGATCAACCAGGAGGAGAACGAAGTGCCCGCCTGAAATTCACGTATGTTTTGGAATGCAAAGAGGAACGTCTCGTGTGCAATCTCATCGATCCGGTGCGGGACGGGAAGGCTCAAGGCAATGAATGACCGCACCCGGCGGATATGCGAGCCCATCAATTCGCCGTAGGCTTCGATATCGCCGGACTGGACGCGCTGGATCAGGGCATTCTCGTCCATATCGCAAATGCTGGTTCACGGCGATATGACGGCAGAGTGAAAGTTTGTTACAAAAATCTTCGCCTCGGCGGGCCGATTTTTAGAAGAAATCCGCCAGCCAATTTGGGCGCGCATTAGCATCATGAACTGGTAAGGACGGATTCCACTCCGTCCCTGATTTCTTGTGAGCGCCCTGGCATTCCGGGAGGTCAAGGAGGGGGAATCCGAGCATCTCGTTGTCTCCATTGCACGATTTTCGTTCCTTTCTACAGTCCCACGGGGATAGCTGGGACGGAGTGGAATCCGTCCTTACCGGAATCACGGGAAATCCCAATTCATCCCTGGCGATTCGTAACTGTAAGTCATGGACGCGGGATCGAAGTGGCGATGACTCGAAACATGGCCATCGGCGAACAGCACGTTCAACTTGCGGCAGTGACCGGTTGACTCGGCGCTAAACAGAGTGTCCTGCGTGTAATTATCCGGGTCAGCATCTTCTTGAGGAAACGGAAAATTCGTGTCCCCCGACAAGATGTACTGTGAGGCCAGGCGAATCTTGCTGAGTTGCACACTGGCGGCCTGGCCGCCGGCCTCCACAAAAGCCGCTCGCGACCCCATAAAATAGTTGAACGACGACCGGTTATGGAGCCGTTGAAACTCAGGGCAGGTGAGCAGCTTTTTTGTTTGAAAATACGGGAGCAACGCCCGCGTCCACGCCACCGGGTTTGTGCTCGTCCACTGAACAACGGTGTGCGCCGCCGGGAGAAACTCCGCATGGTCCTCCGCATACGCGGTCATGGCGAGGCCCATTTGCCGCAATTGCTCGGTGCACTTCGCTGTTTCGCTCATCTTCTTGGCACGGGACAATAAGGGCGAGAGGAGCGCGGCCAGCACCGCGACGATCCCCATCACCACAAGCAATTCAAGCAAGGTAAACGCGCGCGTGTCGCGAGGTTGGCGCATAGGGTTGAATCAAATATCATAGTGCCGACCTTTCCTCTGGCAACGGCAAAGCAGCAGCGGTTGTAATCCCTCAGTTATTCCCGGTTTGTGAGAGTTTCAGGAGGAATCGCACCGGAAGAGTAGTTTGTAGAGGTCGATCGTTTTGTCCGCGGCCAAAGCATCCAGTGCTTGTTGGAACGCCCACGTTACATCGCGAGTGCGCT
>JACPRI010000232.1 GCA_016190065.1 Verrucomicrobiota bacterium | reverse complement strand
TGTGCGGGCCGTCCGCGACGCCAAGCACGAGCTTCGGTACTACGAAGGGACCGTCGAAGACATCACGGAGCGGCGCCAGGCTCAAGAGCGGCTGCGTACTTCTGAAACGCTGTATCATTCCCTGGTGGAGAATTTGCCCCAGAATATTTTCCGCAAGGATCTCCAAGAGCGGTTCACGTTTGCGAATCAGCGGTTCTGCGACACGCTGGGCAAACCTCTGGATGAAATTCTGGGCAAAACCGACTTCGATTTCTTCCCTCCGGAACTCGCGGCGAAATACCAGCAGGACGACCATCGCATTCTGGAGACCGGGCAACTGTTCGAAACCGTCGAGGAACACCAACCGCCCGGCGGCGACAAGATCTACGTCAACGTGGTCAAAACCCCCATCTTCGGTTCCGACAACAAGATTATCGGTTTGCAGGGAATATTCTGGGATATTACGGAGAAGAAACGCGCCGAGGAACGGCTTCAAAGAACCACTGCCGAGCTGGCGAAGAGCCGGGAGGAATTGCACGTCAAGAACCAGCAGATGGAGGAGGATCTCAAGATGGCGCGCGAGATCCAGCAAAGCATCATCCCGCAGCAGTATCCTTCCTTCCCGCGCTCCGCCCGCCCGAAGGACAGCGCCTTGCGTTTTTGCCACCGCTATCTCCCCACCGGCACGGTGGGCGGGGATTTCTTCAATGTCCTCGCCTTGTCCGACACCAAGGCCGGCTTGTTCATCTGCGACGTCATGGGGCACGGAGTGCGTTCGGCCTTGGTGACCGCGATCATCCGCGCGCTGGTTGAAGAAATGACGCCGTCGGCGGCCGATCCGGGCCAGCTTCTGGGCCATCTCAACCGGGATTTGCGCGCGATTCTCAAACAGTCCGGCACACCGCTGTTCACGACGGCGTTTTACCTGGTCGCCGATTTGGAGAGCCGGCAGATGTGTTACGCAGCGGCCGGCCATCCCAAACAATTGCTGGTTCACCGCTCCTCCAGCGAAGTGGAATTACTGCAAAGTCCGCGTGGAATGCCCAGTCCGGCCCTCGGCCTTTTCGATCACGCGACCTATCCCACAGCGACAGCCTCCTTCGCCGCCAATGACCTGGTCGTGTTGTTCACGGATGGCCTGTATGACGTTGAGGGGCCGGCGCAGGAAAAATTCCATCTCGAATGGCTGGTGGAGGAAGTGCGCAAGCGCGCCCGCCTGCCGGCCGGCGATTTGTTTGACGCGTTGATCGCGCAAATCCGCAGCGCCTCCCAAGGGGGCACGTTCGCGGACGACGTTTGCCTCGTCGGGATGGAAGTGGCTTGAACGTGGCCATGGTTATGAGGCAGCAGGCACGAATTTCAGGAATGGTCACGAATTCCGATCGGATGCACTCGCAGACCGGTCATCGCAAGGCGCTCGGGGTATGGACGGGCTGGAACAGCGACGCCACGTAATTGCGGATCGGCTCGGGCAATAAATCTTGCGGCGCGTCACCGCCATCCGTAAAAAGCCGGCTTCGCCCCCGCAGAACCGTGGCGTGCAGAATCTCGCCTGATGCCGCCTCCACGATTTCAACCTTGATCTCGAGCAGGTCTCGGCGTCCCGAATACTCCGTGGAGCGATCTTCCCAACGCAGGATGGTTGGACAAATGAAGTAGCCGCAGCCGGCCGCGCGCGCCGTCTCCAAACCTTCCGCGAAAGTCTGCACTCGGCGTCCCACGTAAGCTCGCTTCACGTACTTGGCGAAAGCGTCTCGGATCGTAACCGCAGTGAACTGTCCGGATTCGTAAACGAATTGATGGTGATGCCGGCCATCAGGCGGAATCGCGACGAAGACGGTGGAGTCGGTCTTCAACTTTGGCCGCGCCGGCACGTTGGCGACCGGCATTTCGCGATAGGAGTGCTGGCATCCGCAAAGAAGCAAGGCAGCAAGTATCCCGAGGGCTGCAGTGATCGCGTGCGGGAACCGGAGCCGTTGGTTCAACGTTCGATGTTGAATGCTGGACGTTGGCTGTTCGCCACGGCTAGTCTGAACGCCGAGCGTCGAACGTCGAACGTTCATCGGCTCGGGGCAATTCTGGGACCCGTTCATTTCGGCGGCGAAGCCTTTGGCGCAGGTGCATTCGTGGCTTGAGCCTGCGTTTGTTTCTCCGTCAGATTTCGCAGCAGGCGATTCTTCAAATTGAGGTGCATCTGATTCGTGACCACGCCCAGGTGTTTGCGAGAGTCTTCGAACAACCCGGAGTTCAACTCAACTCGCGCCAGGTGAAGATAAATGCCTTCGCGCTCCACGTCGTCGTTGGCCAGCTTCAAAGCCTGCTGCCAGGCGGCCAATGCCTCGGCGGTGCGAAGAGGTTTGATCCCGTAGTAACTCTGCGCATAGTCGTGGGCGAGGATGAAATTCTTCGGGTCCAATTGCAGCGCTTTGCGATAGAGTTCGAGGGCGCGGTCGAAGACCTGCGTCTCGGTGAATTTGTAGTATTCCATGGCGTCGCGGCGGAACAGGTAAACCGTCGTCGCGAGGTTCCAGTGGTAAGTGGATTCGCTGGCGTTGATCTCGATGGCCTTTTCGTAGTAAGCGAACGCTTTGTCCACGGGGCCGTGATGGCCGTAATGGTTGGCCAAGTTGTTCCACGCGGCCGGGTTCTTTGGATCGAGCTCTCGCGCCCTTTCCCATTCCGCCACGGCTTCGTCTTCCTCGCCCGTTTCATTCAGAAAACTCCCGTAAGCCAATCGGGCGCGGGCGTGTTTCGGATGCAGGAACAAGAAATCTTTGTACGCTTTGCGAACCTTGCCAAAGCGTTGGTCGATGCGCGCTCCCAAAGCCGCCCGTGAAATCCCGGCTCCTGCTTTGGCGAACGCCTGTTCATCCCGAATCCATTTATCGACCTCCTCCTGCGCTGCGTCGTCTTCTTCCAGGAGCTTCAGATACTCCCTCTCCACGGGGTCGTTGGGGTTGGGAGCGTGTATGGCCACTCCGCTATTCTTGACCGCGCGGTCGCTCGCGTCGGCAGCCTGATTCGCGGCGGCCCATATGGATAACAAGCCAATCAAAAGACTATTCACCGTGGTGACGTTAGCACTCCACCGGCAGAGGACAACAGGACAATTCAGCCTTAAGGAATGCGAATTCGATAGAAGCCCGCTGGATTGCTCAATCGATTCGCGAAGACGAAGTGGCCATCCTTATCGAACTCGTCGCCGGATAGAACGCTCCACTCACTGACCGGTAAATTCACGTTTGATGAGATGAGCACCGAGTAGGTTGCTCCAGGCGCACCCCCTTCGCCGGTGAGCACGACGTTGGCCGCGGAAACTCGAATGCCGATTATTTTCGGTTCCAACACGGCGCTGCTCGCCAACTCCAGCATCCAGATCCCGACGCGTCCAGAACCGTCCGCACCTTCAAAACGAACGACGTATAACTCCGAATCATCGGGTGTCAAAGTCGGATTCCGAATGGTGGCGGAAGACAGTTGAGCCCGGGAAGCCGCCGGGTGTCGCACGATGCTCCAGGCCCACGACGTCGTGGTGAGGTTGGTGACATCCATCTGGCGGACCACACCCGGTTTCGCAAGCGGGAGGTCCACCACAGGAAAGTCGGGAGGAGCGGCGGAGCCTTTCCGAATGGTATGGTTGCAGGCGTCAGCCAAATACACCGTGCCGTCCTGGAGGACGGCCAGACCTTCAGGACAATTGAAGCGTGCCGTCGCTCCGCTCCCATTGGCTGTGCCCGATAAACCTGGAGTTCCAGCCAGAGTCGTCACCAGACCGGCAGGGGTGATCTTGCGGATCGTTTGATTGCCGGAATCCCCGACATAGACATGGCCCGAGCTGTCCACCGCTATTCCAAAGGGGGCGTAAAATCGCGCCGCCCTCCCGGTGCCATCCGCACGGTCTGAACTGCCTGCCAGGCCTGCCAGGGTCGTCACGGCCCCTGTCGGCATGATCTTGCGAATCGTGTGATTGCCGTTGTCGGCCACATATAGATTGCCCACGCGGTCCGCCGCTATCCCTTGGGGAAAATAGAAGGTTGCCGCCGTGCCAGTTCCATCCGCGTTGCCGGCACGGCCCGCTGTCCCCGCAAAGGTGGTCACCGTTCCGGCAGGAGTGATCTTGCGAATGGTATGGTTCCACGTGTCCGCCACATATACGTTTCCGCTGGTGTCCACGGCCACGCTCATGGGCAAGTAGAATTGCGCCGCGCTGCCAGTTCCATTGTTGGCGCCTGAAAGGCCGGACGACCCCGCCAGGGTTGTGACCGAGCCGGCCGGAGTGATCATGCGAATCGTGTGGTTGTAGGTGTCCGCCACATACACGTTTCCGTTGGTATCGACGGCCACACCCGTAGGCGTGTTAAACTGAGCGGCGCTGCCGGTCCCGTTCGCGCTGCCTTCGCGGCCCGCCATTCCCGCCAGGGTTGTCACCACCCCCGCCGGTGTAATCTTTCGGATGGTGTGGTTTGCCAGGTCGGTGACATAGACGTTGGTGCTGCCATCCACAGCCGTACCACTCGGGTAATTAAGGCGTGCGGCATTTCCGGCTCCGTCAACGGCACCGAAGCCGCCTGCCCTCCCAGCAAACGTGGTAACCACCGCGGCGGTTGTCATTTTGCGGATCAAATTGCGGCTGTAATCCGCGACAAACACGTTGCCAGCGGCGTCCACAGCTACGCCAGTCGGAGAGTCAAACTGTGCTGCGCTGGCGGTTCCATCCGTGCTGCCGGCACTGCCCGCCGTCCCGGCGACGGTGGCCACCACTCCATCAGGGGTGATCTTGCGAAGGGCGTGGTTGTAGGTGTCGGCCACAAAGACGTTGCCGTTGGCACTCACTGTCAGGCCGCAAGGTTTGTAAAATCGGGCCGCTGCGCCGGTTCCATTTGCGCTGCCGGAACTCTCGGCCGACCCCGCCAACGTAGTAACCGAGCCGGCCGGCGTGATCTTGCGAAGGGTGTGGTTGCTGGTGTCGGCCACGTACACATTGCCGTTTGTGTCCACAGCCACGCCGTTCGGCGAACTGAACCGCGCCGCGCTGCCGGTTCCGTCAGCGCTGCCGGCATTGCCGGCTGAACCCGCCAGCGTTGTCACTGCTCCGTTCGGGGTGATTTTGCGAATCGCGTGGTTGGCCGTGTCGGCCACGTACACATTGCCGCTGGCATCGATGGCCACCGCCGCAGGGTACTGGAAGCGTGCTGCGCTGCGCGTGCCGGTGATGTTGCCGGCGTTTCCCGCAGAACCCGCCAACGTTGTCACCGCCCCGGCCGGCGTGATCTTGCGAATGGTGTGATTAAAGGTGTCGGCCACGTACACGTGGCCGGTGCTGTCCACCGCTACTCCGTACGGGTTGAAGAAACGGGCGGTGCTGCCATCTCCTTCTGCGCTTCCTGAATGATCCGCCAAGCCCGCCAGCGTCGTCACCGCCCCGGCCGGCGTGATCTTGCGAAGGGTGTGATTGAAGGTGTCGGCCACATACACGTTGCCCGTGCCGTCCACCGCCACTCCGAAAGGATTAGCAAAGCGCGCCGCGCTGCCGCTCCCGTCATACCAACCCGGCGATTCCTGGGGACCCGCGAAGGTCGTGAAAGTGTAGTTCTCATAATGCGTCTGCGCCCCGATGGATGATGGCAGACCAATACCGGCAAGTAACAGGACGGTCGGCCGAAGCAGGCTTTGGGGACGTTTCATATCACGGTCTCTTAGGAAGGCATCCGGCTTCGCGGTCTTTGCGCTGCCATCGTCAGAATTGCTCGCAAGCTGCGAAGAAGTCTTGCCAGAGAATGAACATCGAACTCTGAACGTCGAAGGAGGCCGCTGCTGGTTCGAAGTTGGAGGTTCAATGTTTGATGTTCGAGGCTCATCAAATTCGATTGCGGTCTTGTCGCGCTGCGGTCTTTGCGATCTCTGCGTGAGCCTTCTGCTGATCACGCCGCCCAGGCCGGGGAATTCTTCAACCGATAAAGCATCTCACCAGCTTTCGGCACGAGCAGGATTCCTTCGTGCTCGCGGTTGGCGAATTCTTCGGCACGAATGCTTTTGGGATCGCGGTAGCCGAGGTTGATTCGCTGGCAAACCTCCGGGGGAATGGCCGTGGCCAGGGTCACGCGGGCGCGCGGCTTTTCGACTCCGTTTTCATAGATCCCCTGCCCATAGACGTGCGTCGAATGGGCGAGCACACCCCAGGGATAATGTTTGAACTTGTCCCACTGCTTCAGGAAATAGTCCCGGCAATGGTAGCCGACCTCCAAAAGAACTTTGCCGTGCGCCACGCAAACTTCGGAAATGTGCGGGGCGAAAATGATCAGTTCACCGCCGTCCGCCAGGACCGGCTCCAGCTTGTACATGCATTTGCCGCCGGTCCAAAGCTCATCGTACATTTTCGGCGAACAGGAGAGGATCGTGTGAAACGGCTTTGCTTCGTAAATGATGTGAACCTTCCGGGAAAGCTCGCTGGCCGCGTCCCAAGCGCTTTCCGGCGTGCCGGCGACAAGACCCGCCAGGTCGTTGGAGGGAGTCACCACCATGCAAAAGCAAAGTTTCGGAACGGTCACGAGCGACGCGGCGCGGTCCACGACCTTTCGCACGGGCGTCCATTTGTTGCCGATGATTTTCGGGTTGGTGACAACGGCACCGAGCCAATGGAAGAAATTCAGAATCTCCGGTCCGCTCACGCCGGGAAAGAGGTACTTGTTCCCGCCGGAGAATCCGATCACTTCGTGCGGGAAGACCGGACCGGCGATGATGATTTGATCGTAGTCGAACACGAGGCGGTTGATCTCGACGGGAACGTCCAGGGAGAACAATCCGCCGGACAGTTGGGCGATTTCCTCGGCCGGGATGACGCCAATTCTCTTCAGCGCGCTCGGTTCATTCCAGGCGTGATTGAAAAAGCGGACTTGCCGATAGCGGTCGGTTCGCTCGGTTTCGGCGATCTCCAATCGTTGGCAAATCGCCTTTTCGCTCATGGGCTGGTGCGTGCCGAGCGCGATCAGAACATCGAATGCCTTCGCGGCTTCGGCGATTTGTTCGTGGAGTGCTTTGAAAAGCAGGCCGATCGGAGCGGTGCGCGTGCCGTCGGGGACGATGAGCAAGACTCGCTTGCCGCGATAATCCTTCGCCGGGCAAGCTTGCGCGACGACTTCGGTGGCCTGGCCGGTGCTCAATCCTCTTCGTGCGTCTGCCGTTCTTGAAATCATGATTCAGATCGTCTGGGCGAGAAAGCCGCCATCGACGCGAATATCCGTGCCGGTCACAAAGCTGCTGGCTTTTGGGCTGGCCAGGAAAACCGCCACGCCGACCAACTCGCGCGCTTCGCCCATGCGTCCCATGGGTGTGTGATCCAGAATCGATTTCGCGCGCGCGGTCGGGCTGCCATCCGGGTTGAACAGCATGCGCCGGTTTTGTTCCGCTGGGAAAAAGCCGGGGGTGATCGAATTGACTCGCACTCCGTTCCGTGCCCATTCACGCGCCAGAAACTGCGTCAGATTGAGCACGGCTGCTTTCGCCGCCGAATACGCGACGACCCGCGACAGCGGAATGTGCGAAGAAACGCTGGCGATGTTGATGATGCTCCCCTTGCCTCGTTGCACCATGGCGGGGCCGAATTCCTGGCACGGAAGCAATACGCCGCCGACCACGTTCAGATCGAAATTGGCCCGCCAGTCGTCGAGGGCGATCTGCTCGAATTTGCGTTCGGCGTTGACGGTGACTTTGAGGTCATTGCCGCCGGCGGCATTGACCAGAATCGTGGGCGGCCCGAGCTCTTGTTCCACTTGCTGGTGGGCCTGATGCAAGCTGTCGTGGCGCATCGCGTCCGCGGAGAAAAATCCGCTCTGGCGTCCCAGTTCTTTGATGGCGTTGGCGCGAGCCTGACCCCGTTCCGCGTTTCGGCCCAAGACAGCCACCGTGGCGCCGGCCTGAGCCAATCCTTCGGCGATGGCCCCGCCCAACACGCCGGTCGCGCCAATCACGACCGCGACTTCGCTTTCCAAGTCAAACAAATCCATTGCTTCTTACGCGATCTTCGTTTCCCGAATCACGGGAGAGTGTCTCGGGGAATTCAACCACGAATGGACGCGAATGGACACGAATAAAACTCAGCTCGGGCGTTGCCTGGCGGGGCCGCAACCAACGTCGTTACAGGATTAAATCGTTACAAGGTTAAATGATGGGAGGAAAACCTTTGGTCTGGCGGTCCGAAGCTTTGTCGAATGAACCAAGCTCCGGGACATTGTGGTTTAGCCAATTCCCGGCTCAAGGCTGGAATCGCTCCGAGTTGCGGCCCGCCGGCGTTCTTGGAGCAGCGCGAAGGAAACGCGTTTGGACAGGGCCTGTTCCCACAGCGCCGCGCGCTTCTGTGGATCAGTGGCGCGTTCAACGGCCCGTTCCAGATCTTCTGCCTCCTTCAGCAACTGCAGTTCTGGAGGCAGGACACCTGCGCTCTTCAAAAGGGAAACGGCCATGCGATCCGCGACTGGCGTATTGAAGTATTCTGTCAAGTCGAGCGGCTGACCTCGGCCGGGCAGGTCGTCGAATTCTCCATGCTTGATGGCTTCCTGGATCCGATTCTCGGCAATGAGTCTGGTCCAACTCATAGCGTTGCGATCGCGAACTCACTCGGGCCGCGGCAACGGGCGTTTATCTTTCAGGAGATAAACGGCGCCGTTGACCGCGAGCAGCAGGACGACCAACTGGACACCGAGCCGGATCAGGTTGATTCGATAGTTGGCGGCGACGGCTCCCGCGTCTGCCTCGACTTCCGTGCTCGGCGGGCTCCAGAGAGGGTGGTAGCCCAGCGAAGAGACTTGCGCGGTTCCTTCTTTATTCACCGCGAGTTGCCACGGCGGGAAAAGGGCGGCAACCGCGACGAAGATCATGCCGACGATGCGGGCGGCCTTCTGTTTGGAGTTCATGCGGTTCGCGGCATCGTGGCGGCTCGCCGGAGTATTTCAAACCTAAAAGCGGCGCCAATCAGCGAAGTCGCGAAAGCCTTGATCGTTCTTCGGTTCTCCTCGCGTGCTTGAAACCTTTTCCCAAAGCCCAGCTTTGCGCTCTTTGGTCATGGTGCCATGCCACTGAGCCTTCGTGGAATATCGCGGATTACCAGTCCGACCGCACACCACTCGGGCGTTTTGGTCAAAACGATTTGACTCATAGCGGATTCACTCTCGGCAAACCGGATGGATTGTCAATGTCCCAAAGGCGCCAGCCAATAGTCGGGGCTTAGCCTGAAACCATCAACTTTATGTTTGGCAAATACGGCGGCTTGATGATCCCGCGCTCGGTGATGAGGCCGGTGATCAATTCCGGCGGCGTGACGTCGAACGCGGGATTCCAGCACTGCGCCTCGGGCAGCGTGATCAGAGATTTGTTGAACACACGCCGGATTTCGTCCTCGTTCCGAACTTCGATCGGAATCTCGCTGCCCTTGGAAATCGCCAGGTCAAACGTGGAGAGAGGCGCCGCCACGTAAAACGGAACGCCATGAAACTTCGCGGCCACGGCCAACGAGTAGGTGCCGATCTTGTTCGCCACGGAACCATCGGCCGCGATCCGATCGGCCCCGACAATGATCAAATGCACTTGCTTTTGCCGCATAAGTGTCGCGGCCATGCTGTCGCAGATCAATTGGCTGGGGATGTTGGCCTCGGCCAGTTCGAACTTGGTCAGCCGCGCGCCTTGCAGGACGGGCCGGGTCTCGCCGGCATAGACATGGATGTTTTTTCCGGAGCGGTGCGCTTCGTAAATGACTCCGAACGCGGTTCCGATGCCGCCGGTCGCGAGGGCGCCGGTGTTGCAGTGCGTCACGATGCGCGCGTTTTGCGGCACGACCTGCTGGCCGTGCCTGGCCATGGCTTCGCAACGTTGCCGGTCGTCCTCGTGCAACGCAATAGCGAACTCGAGTAAGCGTTGCTGTAGAATTCCAGTGTCGGTGTCCGGCAGCTTCTCCAATTGGGATCG